>JBAVGO010000183.1:0-2523 GCA_049684915.1 Lutisporaceae bacterium
GTATAGACAACCAAGTAAAAATAAGGGGCTTTAGAATAGAACTAGGAGAAATAGAAAACGAACTATTAAAGCACCAAGACATAAAGGAAGCCATAGTAATAGCAAAGGAAGACAATAGTGGCAATAAATATCTATGTGCATACACAGCAGGAGAAGCAGAGCTAGGTGGTAAAGAACTTAGAGAACATCTATCAAAGAATCTGCCTGACTATATGATACCAGCATACTTTATACAGCTTGATAAATTACCATTAACAGAGAATGGGAAGGTAGACAGAAAAGCACTACCAGAAGTTGATGGAAGCATAAATACAGATATAGAATATGAAGCACCAAGAAATGAAATAGAAGAGAAGCTTGCGGCAATATGGAGTGAAGTATTAGGAATAGAAAAGATAGGAATAAACAACAATTTCTTTGAGCTTGGAGGACACTCCTTAAAAGCGACAAATGTAATAGCAAAAATACATAAAGAATTAAATGTAGAGCTGCCCTTAAGAGAGATGTTTAAAACACCTACAATAAAGGGTTTAGCTAACTATGTAGAAGGCACAAAGCAAAGTATATATAGCAAAATAGAGCCAATTGAGGGAAAAGAGTATTATGAATTATCCTCAGCACAAAAGAGAATGTATACACTACAGCAATTTGAAGAAGATAGCATAAGCTACAACATGCCAATGGTGATGACAATAGAAGGAGAGCTTGACAAGACTAGGCTTGAAGAAACCTTCAATAGGCTAATACAAAGGCATGAAGCATTAAGAACCTCGTTTGAGGTAATAGAAGGGGAACCAGTACAGATAGTACATAATGAAGTAAGCTTTGAAATAAAGTACACCGAAGCGGACAAAGAAAAGGCAAGTGAAATAGCAGCAAAATTTGTAAAAGCCTTTGATTTAAGTAAGGTACCACTAATCAGAGTGGCACTTGCTAAAATCAAGGACAAAGAACATATATTAATGATAGACATGCACCATATAATCTCTGACGGTATATCTATGGGTATATTAATCAAAGAATTTATTGAGCTTTACGATGGAAAAGAGCTATCTAAGCTAAGAATACAATACAAAGACTTTGCTGTATGGCAAAATGAACTATTTAAATCTGGAGAAATCAAAAAACAAGAAGAGTATTGGCTAAAGGCATTTGAGGGAGAAGTGCCTGTGCTTAACATGCCGACAGACTATCAAAGACCAAGTATACAAAGCTTTGAGGGTGACAACGTAAACGTTGAGCTAAACGAAGAGCTAACAAATAAGCTAAAGCAAATAGCAAAGGAAACAGGAAGTACCATGTATATGGTACTGTTATCAGCCTGCAATATTTTACTATCAAAATATAGCGGACAAGAAGATATAATAATAGGAAGCCCTATAGCAGGCAGGCCACATGCTGATTTACAGAACATAATGGGTATGTTTGTAAACACCTTAGCTATGAGAAGCTACCCAGAAAGCAGCAAGAGCTTCAAGGAATTCCTTACAGAAGTAAAAGCAAACTCCCTGTCAGCCTTTGAAAACCAAGATTATCAATTTGAAGAATTAATAGACAAGCTGAACATAACAAGAAATTTAAGTAGAAATCCACTGTTTGATGTAATGTTCACTATGCAGAATATGGATGCAGGTGAAATGCAAATAGAAGGATTAAAATTCAAGCCTTATGAAATTGATAATAACATAGCTAAATTTGATATGACTATTACAGCTACAGAACTAAATAAATCAATAATGCTATCCTTAAACTACTGTACAAGGCTATATAACAAACAAACAATGCAAAACATGAGCAGGCACTTAATAAATATACTAAGCAGTATATCAGACAATACAAACCAAATACTATCAGAGCTTGAAATGCTGACAGAGGAAGAAAAGCAGCAGCTGCTTGTAGAATTTAATAATACAAAAACAGCTTATCCAAAGGATAAAACAATACAACAACTATTTGAAGAACAAGCAGCAAAGACACCAGATAACTTAGCAGTAATATATAAGAAAGATATGCTAACCTACAAAGAACTAAACGAAAAAGCAAATATAATAGCAAGGATACTAAGAGATAAGGGAATTAAGCAAGATGAAATAGTAGGAATAATGATAGAGGGCTCAACAGAGATGCTAATAGGAATACTAGGAATACTAAAAGCAGGAGCAGCATACCTGCCAATAGATCCTAAATATCCTACAGATAGAATAGACTACATGATAAAAGACAGCAAAACGAGAATATTGCTAACTGACTTCCAGCCGAAAGATGTGCTTGGTGAGAATGCAGAGTTAATACTACTAAAGGATGAAGAGCTATATAAGGGCGAAAATACTAACTTAGAAATAGTAAATACACCGAAGGATATAGCCTATATTATATACACCTCGGGAAGTACAGGAAAGCCAAAGGGAGTAATGATAGAGCATAGCTCCTTGATTAACCTATGCAAATGGCACATTGACTATTATGAAGTAACAGAAAAAGACAACAGTACAAAATATGCAGGCTTTGGCTTTGACGCATCAG
>JBAVGO010000184.1:0-8780 GCA_049684915.1 Lutisporaceae bacterium
GTATAAGACCCTACTTGTAGCTTTCAGGTAGGGTCATTTTACTAAAAAGCAGAATTCAAATCCATAGAAATGAGGGTAATACTTATGAAGCTAAATAAGAAAGGACAATCCATAGTAGAGACTGCACTAATATTACCTATAATAATTCTGCTGCTTATGGGAATGTTTGAATTCTCCAGAATTTTTGGTTCTTACCTACTGATAACATATACAGGAAGGGAAAGTGCCAGAATGGCGGCAGTAGGCAAAAGCGATGAGGAGATAATACAAAATGTCTACGAGAAATCTGGTTTGTTGGATTTGGCAAATCTTCAGATAACAATAACTCCTTCAGAGGTAAGAAATACTGGAGATGATGTAGGAGTTAAAATTAGATATAAGATTGTTATATATGCTCCAGTAATTCAGAGCATTTTGCCCAACCCATTTTATGTGGAAACAAATACATACATGAGGGTGGAATAATCATGAAAAAGATTGAAATAGTGCTTAAACATTTAAAAAGTAAAAAAGGAAATAGTGCTATTATTTTCTTGTTGACTTCAACGCTGTTTATCGGAATGTTAGCCTTTATAACAGATGCAGGGATGATGTATCTAGAGAAAAGCAGATTGCAAAATGCAGTGGATGCTATAGCTTTGGCTGCAATGCAGGATTATCCAAATGGTGAAGCAGCAATGCTTGCTCAAGCTTATCACTATGCAGATCTAAACAATGTTAATTCTGCCGATTTATTATTAAATTTATCGGATAGCAATAAAAGAATTACCGTAACTATAAATAAAAAGGTACAGATGTATTTTGCAAGAATTTTTGATATTACAGATGAAATGGTACAAGCTACAGCAAGTGCCAAAATAGGTACTATCGTAGCTGCTGATGGTATAAGACCATTTGCTGTAGAGGAGCAAACCTTTGAGTTTGGCATGACTTATATCCTTAAAAAGGGAGCTTCTGATGCATACACAGGCAACTATGGAGCCTTAGCATTAGGGGGCACTGGTGCAACAAACTATAAAAACAACCTACAATATGGTTACCATGGAGAAATAGGAATTGGAGACCTAGTTGAGATTGGCGAAGATATGGAGACCGAGCCAGGTAATATGGCTGGTCCTACCTATGAGGGTGTTAGTTATTTATTAGAACAGGATACTTGCACTAGTCACGATTTGACTAAACTGGAAAAGGATTGCTCTAGACTTATCGTGATACCGGTTATAGATTCATTTGATGTAGAAGGAAGAACCACTGTTAAAATAATGGGCTTCGTGAGCTTTTTTCTAGAGGAAACAACGTATGATGGCGGTAAAACAGAGGTTAAAGGGAAGTTTATCAAAACCTTGGGACAAGGAGAGATAGACGAAACAGCTACAGGTTTTGGAATGTCGGGTGTAAAGCTGGTTGAGTGAGGATTGAAAGGGTGGGAGTCATGGAGAATATCAACAAAAAAATTGCACTTGTTGCAATTGGTGCGGCACTTATTACAAGCTTTTTGATTTATTTATATTTATCCGGTGTTGACAGCACAAGTAATACATCTAAAACAAAGACAGCTTATGTAGCTATGGAGGATATAGCTGCAAAGGTGGTAATAACTGATAAGATGATAACTCAAATCAAGGTTCCTTTAGATATAACACTTCCTATAGGAATTACTGATAAAAGTGAAATAATAGGCAAGATGACAAAAGAACGAATCGTTAAGGGTGAAGCAATACTTGTTGAACGATTATATGAAGAAAAGATGACAACTATGCCCTATGTTATACCAAAGGGTATGAGAGCAGTGGCTATATCAGTAAATGAAATATCTCAGGTATCTACATTTATGACACCAGGAGATTATGTAGATATTATTGTAACCTACGAAGAAAAGGATAAGGACTTAGGTGGGCGAAAGATATATTATCCAAGGTATACCAAAGTGTTGATGCAAAATGTACAGATTCTTGGTATAGCTAGAAATTTAGATGAAGTAAACAAAACTGAGGGTGAACTGCCTACAAGTGTTACTTTGGCTGTTTCTTTAATAGATGCAGAAAAGCTGGTACTTTCAGAGGAAAGCGGAACCTTGAGACTTGTATTACGACCTGCTATGGATGATACAATAACAACTACACCAGGTGTAATCAGAGATGAGTTAATGACACCAAAGAGTAAAATGGAATTATAGATAAGAGGGTGGCATAATGGAAAGAAAGATAAGAGTTATCATAGCTGACGATTCTGAACAAACACGTGAGAATATTCATGCGATATTTGGCTATGAAGAATCTATAGAAATAATAGGGGAAGCCAAAAATGGTGTAGAAGCTGTTTTGTTGGCAAGAGAAATGAGACCTGATGTTATACTTATGGATATAAACATGCCAGAAATGGATGGTATAAAAGCTACTAAGGCCATTACGGATGAGGGCTTAGAAGGCTCTATAATTATGATGTCCATCCAAGGTGAGAGAGAATATATAAAAAAAGCTATGTCAGCAGGAGCAAGAGATTATGTTACAAAGCCCTTTGGAGTGAATGAACTTATAGAGACCATAAGAAGGGTTTTTCAAGTAGATCAAGCAAAAAAGAAAAAGATAGTCAATCCTATTTCTACATCAAAGCTGCAAACAAAGGTAATAAGCGTTTTTTCCACTAAGGGTGGTGTAGGAAAGACTACTATTGCTACCAATTTAGCAGTAGCAATAGCTGTTACTACCAATAAAAAGGTAGCACTATTGGACTTTGATTTACAGTTTGGCGATGTTGCTATTAGTCTTAATTTATACGTAAAAAATACCATTACAGAGCTTATAAAAGACATAAGTAATGTAGAGGCAGAAAATGACATGGTTGAAGAATACATGCTGACTCACTATTCAGGGGTTAAGGTTCTGGCTGCTCCTACAAAGCCGGAAAACGCTGAATATGTTAATTCAGAGCATATAAAGAAAATTATAGGGATATTGAAGGGAAGATTTGACTACATAATTATCGATACAGCTCAAGGCTTTGATGATACGGTAATAACAGCATTGGATGAATCAAATACAATATTATATATATCTACACTAGATCTTCCTTCTATTAAAAATACAAAAATTGGGCTGGAGGTTATGAAGACTCTTAACTATTCAAATGAAAAGGTTAGAGTAGTAGTAAATAAATCCAATGAAAGCTTTGGTATTAAGCATTTAGATTTTAAAGCAGCATTAAATGTTGACCTGTGGGCAATTATTCCTGATGATTTGGCTTCTGTTGCAATCTCGGTAAATAATGGGCATCCTTTGGTATCGCACAGAAGATCCTCTGCTGTATCCAAACGTATTTACAAGCTGGCACAAACTATTGTGCAGGGTGAAAAATCTAAGCAAAGTGTATTCAAAATAGGTTAGCTTGTTTGGGAAGGTATCTATGCCTGACTAAGTTGAAATAGAGTTGTTATAATAAATATCTGATTTTGAATATACATAAGAGGTGACAAATATGAGCCTATTAAAAAGAATAGAACAGGAAAAGGGCGAGGTAAAAAGCGAGGGGAAGCAAAATTTAAAGGAAATAAAAAAAGAAGATCCTTATGCTGAAGTAAAAGGTCTGATACATAAAAAGATAATAGATAAAGTAGATTCTAGTTTGCTTAATAATATAAATGAAGAGAAGAAAGTTAATGCTCAAATAGCTGAAATAGTTGAAGAAACATTAAAAGAGAAAGAAATATATATATCCAGAACGGAAAAACAAGATATTATAAATTATATTATTGATGAAACAATAGGCTTTGGACCTATAAGCAAATTTTTGATGGATGAGAGTGTATCTGAAGTAATGGTAAATGGACCAAAACAGGTATATGTAGAACGAAGTGGCAAGCTGCAGCTTACAGACGCAAGCTTTGAAGATAATAAACATGTAATGAGGATAATAGAAAAGATTGTATCACCCTTAGGCAGAAGAATTGATGAAAGCTCTCCTATGGTTGATGCAAGACTGCCAGATGGCTCCAGAGTAAATGCTATTATACCTCCTCTTGCTCTTGATGGACCAACTATAACCATACGTAAGTTTTCAAAAAAGCCGCTGGAAATGAGCAGCTTAACAGGTTATGGAACTCTTACTCCTGAAATGGCTTTGTTTATTGAGGCATGTATAAAAGCAAGACTAAATATTGTTGTTTCAGGAGGTACAGGAAGTGGTAAAACAACAACCCTAAACGTGCTGTCTTCCTTTATTCCATATGATGAACGTATTGTAACAATAGAGGATGCTGCAGAGCTGCAGCTTAGACAGGATCACGTAGTGAGGTTGGAAAGCAAGTCAGCCAATGTTGAAGGCAAGGGAGCTATAACTATAAGAGAGCTGGTTAAGAACTCTCTAAGAATGAGACCAGATAGAATAGTAATCGGTGAGGTTAGAGGCGGTGAAGCTTTGGATATGCTTCAGGCAATGAATACAGGTCATGATGGCTCCTTGACAACTGGTCACGCCAATTCACCAAGAGATATGCTGGCAAGACTTGAGACCATGGTACTGATGTCAGGTATGGACTTGCCTGTAAGAGCTATAAGAGAGCAAGTATCCTCAGCTGTTGATGTAATTGTACAGCAGTCGAGAATGAAGGATGGGACAAGAAAAATAACGCATATTACAGAGGTACAAGGGATAGAGAAAGATATAATAACCCTGCAGGATATATTTGTGTTTGTCGAGACTGGAACTGATGATAAGGGCAGAGTAATGGGACATTTCAAGTCTACTGGCATCAGACCAAAGTTTATGGATAAGCTGATAAACACAAGAATGCACTTGCCTGCAAATCTATTCGATTAAGAATTTATATATATATATGTTACGAAAAAAATTATTGTTCACAAAAGCAGTAGAAGCATCTGCTTTTGTATTATCGATAATGTATTTTTTGTAACATATAAATTAAGGAAAATGTTTTGTACAAAACATATATATGGAGGTGATGGGGAATGTTAGGAGCGATTTTTTTCTTATCCTTTATTAGTACTCTGATACTTGTTTATTATATTTATACAGCACTTTTTGACAAACGTGAAATAATTAAGCGTATGCAGCATTATTTAAACCCTGATAAAAATGTTGAAAAGTCTGATAAGGATTTTGGACTACCTTGGAGAGAAGGACTAAATGCTGTAGGGAAAACCATAGGAAAAAGTAAAATTGGCAACAAATATATGGTTAACTTAGAAACTCAGATTATACAAGCCCATATTATGCTTAAGGTAGAAGAGTTTATAACAATTGAGTTGATATCAAGCTTTGGCTTTCTAATTTTAGGCTTTCTTATATTTAGTATTAAACTGCTGGCTCTACCTTTTGCATTTCTAGGATTTGTGGTACCTCTTATGCTAGTAAATATGAAGAAGAAAAGTATCTTGAAGAAAATAGACCAGCAGCTACCTGATACAATCATGCTGCTTTCTAATTCATTAAAAGCTGGATACAGCTTTATGCAGGCGGTTGATGTAGCATCAAAAGAGCTTCCCCCTCCAATATCCTTAGAGTTCAAGCAGCTGCTTAAGGAAGTAAATCTAGGTGTTAACGCTGAAACAGCTCTGGAAAGCCTATCGGGTAGAGTACAGAGCGAGGATATGAAGCTTGTTATACTAGCAGTGCTTATACAAAGACAAATAGGAGGAAACTTATCAGAAATACTTGATAATATATCTGATACTATAAGATCAAGGATAAAGGTAAAGGGCGAAATTAGTGTACTTACAGCTCAAGGAAGAATATCTGGACTTATAATAAGCTTACTGCCTATAGGATTAGGATTTGGGCTATCCATAATGAATCCAAGCTATATAATGGTACTTTTTACTGAGCCTATGGGTTGGGCAATGCTAGGATTAGCAGTAATTATGGAAGCAACAGGGATATACCTCGTCAATAAGATAGTAAGGATTGAGGTGTAGCAATGATTATTTTAATTACATTAGGGGTTTTTACTGTCATAGGGTGCACTATATTTTGGGTACTGAATGTATTCTTCAGAGAGAAGATTGAAATACAGCAAAGAATTAATAAATATATTATCTCAAATGACAAGAATTCAATCTTAATAGAAGGCACATTATACGAAAGACTCTTTCAGCCAATGTTTAGTGGATTAAATGGATTTATAGGAAGAGTTACTCCCAAGCACTATGTAGTACAGCTAGACAAATCCTTGAGAGAAGCAGGAAATCCTATGAATCTCAATGCGAATTCCTGTATTTCAATGCAAATAGGTGCAATTATAATCGAAATTATTGGAGTTATTTCGATTTGGATTGCCTTTGCTGTACCTGTTCCTAAAATAATGCTGATACTTGCTGCCCTAATAGGACTTACATATATATTTCCCGGGTTATATCTAAAACAGCTGATACAGGAAAGACAGCATGAAATTGAAAAAAGTCTGCCTGATGTCATAGATTTACTTACAGTATCCATAGAAGCGGGTCTTAGCTTTGACGGAGCGATGTCAAAGCTTGCAGAAAAAATGTCTGGGGTTTTAGTATCAGAATTTTCTATAGTACTGAAGGAAATGAAAATGGGAATATCCAAACGAGATGCACTAAAATCTATGATTGATAGAGTACCTCTAGCTAACCTTATAACCTTTGTTGGTGCTATTATTCAAGCCGATCAGCTTGGTGTTTCCATAGGTAATGTACTTAGGATACAGTCTAACCTTATGCGTCAGAAAAGAAGACAAAGGGCTTCTGAGTTAGCTATGAAAGCTCCAATAAAGATACTTTTCCCAATGATATTCTTTATAATGCCAACAATATTTATAGTTTTATTGGGACCAGTAATAATTAAATTAATACAAACTTTCGGCAACTAAGGAGGTTATAAGAGATGTTGTATAATGTAAAAAAAGACAATCAAGTATTAGAGAATCTAAAGCTTGCCAACGGTTTCTTACAAAAATTTAAAGGTTTGATGGGACGAAAGAAATTGAGTAAATCGGAAGGGTTGATGCTTTTTTCCTGTAACAGCATACATACATGCTTTATGAGGTTTCCAATAGATGTAGTGTTTCTAAACATGGACTATGAGGTTATCGCCTTAAAAAAGGGTGTTAGACCATGGAGAATGGTAAATTTCATAAAGAAAGCATACATCACAGTTGAAATGTCAGAAGGAACTATTGACTATAAGAATATAGAAGTAGGCGATTTACTCATTATAAAATAATTACTTATTTAATCTTTGGCTGTTGTTATAGCTTAAATATTTGTTCAATCTATTTGCAATTACTGTAGCCGCAGCAGCCTTAAACAG
The DNA here is from genome assembly GCA_049684915.1 of Lutisporaceae bacterium. Classification (GTDB taxonomy): domain Bacteria; phylum Bacillota; class Clostridia; order Lutisporales; family Lutisporaceae; genus GWB2-37-7. Next base: position 7,288 of record JBAVGO010000184.1, read on the forward strand.
ATCCCCTGGTATATATGGTAGGACTCCCACCATAAAAGTTTTTACCATACCAATGCCTATAATATAATTCAACCAAACAGCTCCAAAAAGGTTGATAATTAATATGCCAGCAATAATATTTGCTAAGCCTAATCTTATTAGGCCATTTTTTTTGCCTTTAATTAATGAAATAACCACTGCTCCTACAAGGAAACCAATTAAATAGCCTCCTGTTTTGCCTAGTATTATGGGCAAGCCTGCTGACCCTCCTGCAAATATAGGCGCACCTATTGCTCCCAATAACAAATATGTAATAAGGCTGAATGCCGCCTGACGAGGCGATAACACACTGCCTGTCAGCATAACTGCAAGGGTTTGGGCAGTTAATGGGACACCATAGGGCAAATCAATTTTTATATAGCTGGAAATGCATATTAGTGCAGTGAAAAGCGAAATCATTGTTAAATCTCTTACTGATAGTTTTTTGAACATTTATTAAGCCTCCCTTGAATTAAAAATTACTATATGATTATAAACATATAGAATGACCATTGTCAACCTATAGAAAAATATGGTTGACAATGAAATTAACTTAGTAAAATAGAATCATTTTTGCTTGCCAATGCTAAGTACATAGGTTTATTTGCTTATTTATGTAGTATAATAATATTTGCATATAATACTAAAATGTTATATTTTATATATGTATGTAAACATAAGCATAATGATTTATATCATAATATATTTTTTAAACAAGGAGGAAGTTTTTATGGATAAAACAGAAATTATTGATTTACAGAACAAAAGCCGCCACATACGCCGCTTGATTATTAATGAGATAGGTAAATTAGGTGTCGGTCACGTTGGTGGAAGCTTATCAGTAGTAGAAGCTCTTGTAGTGCTTTACTATAAGGAAATGAATATCAACCCAACAAATCCTAAAATGGAGGGTAGAGATAGATTTATTCTTTCCAAGGGTCATGCTGGTCCGGCTCTGTATGCAGTTTTGGCAGACAGGGGATATTTTGATGTAGCAGAGCTTGACACTCTTAATATACCTGAAACAAACCTTCCAAGTCACTGCGATATGCTAAAGACACCTGGAATTGACATGACAGCAGGTTCATTAGGACAGGGTATATCCTGTGCTGTAGGTATGGCTAAGGCATCCAAAATTAAAAAGGATAACGCATACATATACAGTATAGTTGGCGATGGAGAAAGTCAAGAAGGTCAGGTTTGGGAAGCAGCTATGGCAGCAGCTCAGTTTAAGTTAAATAACCTGATTGCTTTTGTAGATAATAACAAAATGCAGATTGATGGTAATACAGATAATATTATGAGAGTAGCTCCTATGGAAGAAAAGTGGACTGCTTTTGGCTGGAATGTACAAAGCATTGACGGCCATGATGTAGCTGCAATACATAATGCTATCATAGAATCAAAGAAGGTTCAGGATAAACCCTCAATGATCATTTTGAACACAGTTAAGGGTAAGGGAGTTGCTTTTATAG
>JBAVGO010000185.1:0-2334 GCA_049684915.1 Lutisporaceae bacterium
ACAGAGAGTGGAGCACTGAAAAGCTGGGAGTCTTCAAAACGAAAGCTTAAGGGCATAACTACATATACTCAAACTCTTATTGATATACCAGAAACCTTTCCAAATCTCATGAGAAGCTATAAGGTACAGGAGAAGGCTGCCTTGGTTGGTTTTGATTGGGATGATGTGAAGGACGCAATTGCAAAGATAGAGGAAGAATTACAAGAGGTTATAGAGGTATATAATACAGGAAATAAGAGCATAATAGAAGAAGAAATTGGAGATTTGTTGTTTGCAGTAGTAAATGTCGCACGCTTTTTAAAGATTCAGCCAGAATTAGCATTAAAAACAACTATAGAAAAATTTATCAAAAGATTCAAGTATATCGAAGAAACTGCCTTGCAAAATGGCAAGAAACTTGATAAAATGTCTTTACAGGAGATGGATGAACTCTGGAACCAAGCAAAAGATATAAAATTATTACAAAAATAAACAAAATGTGTGCTTGAAAAGAAGGAGTTTTGGCAATTATAGAGAATAAACAATAAGGAATTCATTACGAAAAATGGAGGGAATACAAAAAATGAATAAAGCAGAATTAATTACAAGCATGGCAGAAAAAAGTGAATTAACAAAGAAGGATACTGAGAAGGCTTTAAAATCATTTATGGAAAGCGTTCAAGAAGCTTTAGCTAAGGGTGAGAAAGTACAATTAGTTGGATTTGGTACATTCGAAGTTAAGGGTAGAGCAGCTAGAGTAGGAAGAAACCCAAGAACTAGAGAAGAGATACAAATTCCTGCATCAAAGGCTCCAATCTTCAAGGCTGGTAAAGACTTAAAGGATTTAGTAAACAAAAAATAGTACATATTAAAGAGTGAAATCAGGTGAATAACCTGATTTTTCTCTTATATGGAAAAGATTATGCAATATATGATTGGGAAGTGATGTTATGAGATTGGACAAATTCTTAAAAAATTCGAGACTAATAAAAAGAAGAACAGTGGCAAAGGATGCCTGCGAGGGTGAAAAGGTATATATTAACGGTAAGCAGGCAAAGCCAAGTACAACGGTAAAGCTCGGTGATATAATAGAAATTGTGTTTGGAGAGAAATCCTTAAAGGCCGAAGTCCTTGATATTACGGACAAACCTAATAAGGAAGCGGCAAAAGAAATGTATAGAATAATTGAATAATATCAAAAACCCCCTGCATATATATAGTAATAGACAATCAGCTGTATTAAACCGCTGAAGATAGCTTGAATATTATATAGCAGGGGGTTTTTTTATGGAAGAAAAAAGGCTAAGCAAGACAAAACCTCACAATGTATTTATAGAAGGCAGAGAGAAGCTTAATATTACAGGAGTATTAGAAGTAATAAGCTTTGATGAAAATACCATAACGTTAAATACAGAGCTGGGAGGACTAATTCTAAAAGGCACAAGCTTACATATAAATAAGTTAAATGTAGAGGATGGGAATCTAATTATAGAAGGCTACATTCAAGCCTGTAATTACACCGACAAGAATGCTTCAAGGAAAAGCGGGGGCTTCTTTAGCAACATATTCAAATAATATATGATTATTCGCTGAGCCTTCCTGCTTAATATTAGTTGTATAAAAGAAAAGTATTAAAAATCTTTTAGTAGAAAGCAATTTGGTATTTTGTTGAAGGCAATAATGCTGAGCACATAATATACAAATTGCTTTAATAATATCTATTGATGAATAATGCTTAAAGGCATACATAATATATTGAAATAAGGGGGGCGTATTTATGGAAACTGTAGAATTTCAAAGCTTCGTATTTATATTTACAGTATATGGTGGTATAATCATAGGAATATTATATGATATTTACAGAGTCCTTAAAGGCTCCAGGAGGAGAGACAAGTTCATAACCTCTATATGGGATATAATGTTTCTAGCTGCTGCAATGCTTGTGGTGTTATGGGCAGTGTTCTCAAGTAACTATGGAGATATAAGAGCTTATGTATTTATCGGTTTTATCGTAGGGCTCTTTCTATATGATAAAATACTTAGCAGGATCGCTTTGGCAGTATTTTTGTTTGTTAAAAGAAACACTGTGTTTTTCTTTAAAACTACAAATAATATACTTATATTGCCATTTAAGTTCCTTTTCAACTTGCTTTGGTATCCGCTGTCAAGGAGTTGGAAGTTCTTAAATGAAAGAAAAGTGAGAATATCGAAGCTTAAAAAGCTGCCAAAAATATTAGTAGATGACAGCAAGAAATATTATAAGCTTGTGATTAAAAAAAAATATAAGAAGCAATAAAGGGATTTTAAGGGAAATGTCGAACTTACATAAACAGTATTGCTTGTTATATTGAATTT
>JBAVGO010000186.1:0-18486 GCA_049684915.1 Lutisporaceae bacterium
AACATATACTAAGCTTAGCTGTAACAAAAATGTATCAATACAGCTAACCATGCTGTGTTAATAAGGAGGAGTACAATGAGTATTTATGATGAGTCCCTTAAGTTTCATGAAGCGGCAAAGGGCAAAATTGAAGTAGTTTCAAGAGTAGAAGTGACTTCCTCACAGAGCATGAGCCTAGCATATACCCCGGGAGTTGCTCAGCCTTGCCTTGAAATACAAAAAGATCCAGATAAGGCTTATATCTATACAAGGAAGTGGAATACCATAGCAATAGTATCAGACGGTACTGCAGTGCTTGGTTTAGGAGATATAGGACCCCTCGCCTCCCTTCCGGTAATGGAGGGTAAAGCAGTCCTTTTTAAGACCTTCGGCGATGTTGATGCATTTCCCATCTTAATTGATACAAAGGACCCTGATGAAATTATTGAGACAATAGTTAGAATAGCCCCAACCTTTGGAGGTATTAACCTTGAGGATATTTCAGCTCCAAGATGCTTTGAAATAGAGAAACGACTTAAGGAAAGACTTGATATCCCTGTTTTCCATGATGATCAGCACGGTACTGCAATTGTTGTATTGTCAGCCTTAATAAATGCTATGAAAATAGTAAAGAAGCCACTATCCAGCCTTAAGGTTATAATAAATGGAGCAGGTGCAGCAGGCAACTCTATTGCAAAGCTTCTGCTTTCCTCTGGTGTAATTAATATCATACTATGTGACCGTAAGGGTTCTCTTTATAAGGGTATGGAGCAGCGAGATTCAGAGAAGCAGGCTATGGCAGAGCTGACAAATCCCTATTGCATTAAAGGCAGTTTGGCTGATGTTATCAAAGATGCAGACGTGTTTATCGGAGTATCAGCTCCTGGTGTGCTTTCAAAAGAGATGGTTCAGACTATGAACAAGGATTCTGTCGTGTTTGCAATGGCAAACCCTACCCCTGAAATATTCCCTGAGGATGCAAAAGCAGGTGGAGCAAGAATAGTCGGTACTGGACGCTCAGATTTTCCAAACCAAATTAATAATGTATTAGCTTTCCCTGGAATATTTAGAGGTGCTCTAGATGTAAGAGCAAGGGAAATAAATGAAAATATGAAGGTTGCCGCTGCTTATGCTATAGCAAATTCTATCCCTGATAATGAGCTAAATGAAGAAAATATTATACCAAAAGCATTTGATAAAAAAGTACAAATGCAAGTGGCTGATTCGGTACGAAAAGCTGCCATAGAAAGTGGTACAGCTAAAATATAAACGGGAGGTAGCTCAATGAAAGACAAAACAATCTGGATAAGCTTTGATATTATGGAAAGCTTTATTATTGATGTTTTTAAAGGTGTAGGTGTGCCTGATGAGGATGCAAGAATATGCGCTCAGGTACTTATAACCGCAGACAAAAGAGGTATAGACTCCCACGGGATAGGAAGATTAAAACCTATATATTATGATAGAATCAAGCTAGGAATTCAAAATCCTATTACAAAGCTTGATATTGTAAAAGAAGGTCTTACCACCGCAGTACTAGATGGAAATAATGGTATGGGTCATGTGATAGCAGAAAAAGCGATGGAGCTTACTATCTCCAAAGCCAAGAAATATGGCATGGGAATGACAGTAGTAAGAAATTCCACACACTATGGTATTGCAGGATACTATGCTATGATGGCTGCAGAACAAGGCATGATAGGCATCACAGGAACAAACGCCAGACCATCTATTGCTCCTACCTTTGGAGTGGAAAACATGCTTGGTACTAACCCCTTGGTATTTGGAATGCCTACAGATGAAGAATTTCCCTTTGTAATAGACTGTGCAACCTCAATAACTCAGAGAGGTAAAATTGAAGTCTATGCAAGAGAAGGCAAGTCTTTACCCCAAGGCTGGGTAATTGGCGAAGATGGGCAGCCCAAAACTGATTCTAATGAAGTTCTGACAGAGCTAGTAAATGGTACCGCAGCTCTAACTCCACTTGGAGGGATAGGTGAAGAAACTGCAGGTTACAAAGGCTATGGGTATGCTACAGTGGTAGAAATACTTTCAGCCGCCCTTCAGCAAGGAGCCTTCATGAAGGGATTGCTAGGCTTCGAGAATGGAAAGAACGTGCCATATAAACTAGGTCATTTCTTTATGGCTATTGATATCAGTGCATTTATCGATTTGGAAGAATTCAAGAAAACTACTGGAGAAATATTACGTGAACTAAGAGCTTCTAAGAAAGCACCCGGATGTGACAGAATATATACTGCTGGAGAAAAGGAGTATCTTGCATGGCTAGAACGTAAGGATAAAGGTGTCCCACTGAACGAAGCACTACAAAAGCAAGTTTTACAGCTCAAAAAGGAGTTAAATTTGAGCCAATATACCTTTGACTTTGAATAAAATTTGAAACTAAACTGATTTATATACAACACACTAAATTTGTATAGTGGCAGACCTATGTGTCTGCCACTATAAATTTAGGTAGTATGTTTTGGGGTTAAAAGTTTTAATTACTCCATAAGATATACAAGCTCATCAAACAATTCCTTATTCTGCTTTAACTTTGCTTCATTTCCCAGAATACAATATCTGTCTTTCTTCATGCAATCACCTACAAACAATCCAAGATATTTTATATCCTCCTGTTTAGTCATTATAATCTGATCTCTTTCTCTCTGTATATCTTCAAAGCTTATATTTCTGATATAGTATTCAACTGCAGTTTCACCTTTCATAGAAGGAGTAAGGGGCATATCCACAGTACTTATGGTACCTATGATATACTTTATCATTTCTCTATTATCCACTTCAAAATTTCTAAGATATCCTTCAAACTCATCATATACCTTTAATGTCTCCCTTAGATTTGGATCCCTATAGGAAGCAAAAAACAGATTGCCGTTTCTCTCAAAGCCTGCCATAGCTCCATATGCACCACCCTTAACGCGAATATTGTTCCATAAGTAGTCATATTTCGCAATACTTCTAAGCACTTGTAACACGCCGCTGTATTTATATCCAAGCTCAACAAAATTATAGCCCTTAGCCACATACTGAACATTGCTTTGAGTCAGCAACCCTTCATTTTTACCTGACAATTCAAAGTGATAAGTATTTTTGCTAACATTTTCTGTAGGTAAGCTATTTACATATTTCTTATGGCTTTGTAAGAACTTATCATAGTCCTCTTCACTGCAAGTAATGCTAGTAAGGAGATTGTTTGCATTGAAAATATCTTTATAAACTTCTCTCAGATTTCTTATTACTTCATCTATCTTACTATCAAAGTCCTTCTCAATATCAACTAAAAACTTATAATAATCAATACCTGTTAAAAGCTCTATATACTTGTTTTGCTCTGAAAAATAAGATAATAATCTTCTGGATGAAGTTAAATGCCCTTCGCTTATTAATCTCATTTCAAATCTTGATTTTTCTTCTCTTATTACTTCCTTTATCCGATTCTTCTCATCCAGCTTTGTTTTATCTGTTATCTCCTCAATAAGCTCAAACATCTTGGGCAGCTTATCCATCAAAGCTTTTGCCTTTATTGTAAGCTTTGGATAATACTTATTATAATCATCCTTATCTCCATATACCTGCATAACGAATTTTATATTACCTGTATGTATGTTAATTTCCTTTGCTAGCTCCGAGTAAGTATATTTTTCTGTGCTAATCTTACCAAGTAAGTCTGATAACAGAGCAATATACTGTATCTGCTCCTGATTAACAGGGGTTGTATCAAATAACATCTGCACATAACCTATATTGTTTGTAAATATTGGATATGTAAGTATTTTGTGTCCAGCTTCTTCTCTTACTTTTACAGATAACCTCTCCGCCTTATGGTTAATATCACTAAGCTCTAGCATTGGTATTGTTTCAAGTATTTCTTTTGGATCTTGAGTATTCTGTCTTTCCTTAAGCTCTTTAGTCTGCTCTATTATTTGCTCAATTTCTTGCTCACTTAAGCTTTTTTTATACTCAGCAAGCTTTGCCCTTAAGCTTGCTGATTTCTGCTCTGAAAGCCCCTTCTTAGGCTTCAAGCTAAGTAAAGAACTATGATTGTTATCAATTAAATACTGCTTAATGAGTTTCTCAAAGTAATCTGTAGTAAGTGCGGTCTTTATTTTTTTAATGGCAGACTCATATTGTAAATGTATAAAGGGATCTTCACCATAAAGCCAACTGTCCAAGCATTTTATATTATATAACAAGCCCTTAGGATAGCTTCTAGACTCAGCTTCTCTCAATTGGAATTCCTTTATGTTAATTGCCGCTTCTATAAGTCTCTTATCAATTCCTTCCTTGACAAGCTTGTTTAAAGTATCAAAATAAACCTTTTTGAATGCTTCCTGCTTATGAATATCAGTATTCTTAACTATTACAGAAAAAATTGGCTGAAGTATTCCATTATCAACCTCACTAAATACATCCTTTCCTATCCCTGCCTCTATCAGTGCCTTCTTCAGTGGAGCTGCAGGAGTTTCAAGGAGCAAATTCTCAAGTATTTCCATAGCAAGATAAAGCTCAGAATCTTTTGATGTACCAATTACAGAGCTCAAGCTCATATACGCCTTTTCTTCATCGCTTTCTTCATTTGAGATTGGATAATCAAGTGTAATTTCCTTCAACTGTCCAATAGGTTGTTGTATAGATATTTCTGAATTAATTTCTAGCTTCTCAAAATCCTTCAAATAATTATTGTTTATAAACTCTAGCTGCTCCTCTATGTTACCATTGCCATACAAGAAAAAATAACTGTTGGATGGATGATAATACTTCTTATGAAAGTCTTGAAATTGTTTTTGTGTAAGTTTCGGTATATCGTCAGGATCTCCACCAGATTCAACCCCATAAGGTGTGTCAGGAAACAATATACCTTGAATCCTTCTGTTTAATATTGATTCAGGAGATGAAAACGCACCCTTCATTTCATTATAAACTACACCCTTATAGGTGATTTCATCCTCTTTGTTCTCCAGCTCGTAATGCCAGCCCTCCTGCATCAATATTTCCTTATACTTATATATATTTGGATAAAATACTGCATCCATATAAACGTCCATTAGATTATAAAAATCCTTATCGTTTTTGCTGGCAATAGGATACATTGTCTTATCTGAGAAAGTCATAGCATTTAGAAATGTATTTAAGGAACCCTTCATAAGCTCAACAAAGGGTTCCTTACAAGGAAACTTTCGTGAGCCACAAAGCACTGAATGTTCTAGTATATGAGGTAGCCCCGTGCTGTCATCGGGTGGAGTACGAAAGCTTACTGAGAAAACCTTGTTGTCGTCGTCATTCTCAAGCTGTATCAGCTTAGCTCCACTTTTTTCATGGTAAAATAGTCTGCCCTTTGAATTTATCTCATCAATTTGTTTTTCTTGCTTTAGAGTAAACCCATGACAGTTTTTGTTTAGCTCAAGTTGCATTTATTAACCCCTCCATTTTTCGTCTCTACTTATCTATATATTTTGCACTAAACATTTTGTATTGAATTAAAAGGTGCAAAACGTTTTACTTTCTAATAAAGTTTATATCCTATAGACTGAATTTAGAATAACATATTAAATTCCTTCTAACTATAAAAAATTCCTCTAATATTACAATAATTTATTAATCTCGGTAAATATAATGAAACACAAAGGCTTCAAAAATCAAATTATGTTAGTCTGTATATAAGAAGGTTTTACGTGCAAGTCGCGTATTCTTCCACCAATTCTTTAACCATGGCATTACATAATAATCCAGTCCGAAGGCTCTTCCTGCTCCTCCAAACATAGCAATTCCTACAAACACATGCCACAATATCTCTGAGCCAGCCATTGCAGATAATATAAAGTTTCCACATAGGAATAATGAACCCACTGATGCCAAAACAGTAAATAATCCTGCAATTAGTGCTAAGCCTATTGCTATCTCTGTAAGTACAAGCATTACTTGAAACAAATATGCATTTGGTGCAATTACGGTATCCATAAACCACTCATAAATTAAAGGCGGTCTTTTTAATAATGGCTCCGGCCAATACTGTGTCACCTGTGTAGCACTAGTTACTGCGTCTGCAGTTTGCTGTGGAAGGTCTGACGCATTTGGCATCGTAACAACAAAATTCTTTGTAGGATCAAACCAGCCCTCTTGTATCTTTTTTATTCCTTCTATAAGCCATATGACTCCAAGATAAACTCTGAGGATAGCAAGCCAAAGAATCGGCGTCCTTGTTGATAGATGTCCGCCAAGCATAGACCTCCTATCTCTTACATCAAAGAATTCATGCATTATATATGAAACACACTGCCTAAATCCTCCTATCCCCCAAAGATAGTGTAGATTTACCATATGCTTAGTACCCATAGCTACAAAGCCTGAAGTCTCTACGTTCATTACATTTGAAACTGCGTTTTTACTTCCAATAGATACCATAACCCCATGATAATTTGATTTGAAAGGCTTTTTCTCTTTTCCAAATATATCTGCTGCAATATTATGTGCCGCAGTCTCTCCTGTTTGAATTGCAGTTTCTACAATTTGCGGCAGGGGATTACCATTTTCTTCAAAATATGCATTATCACCTACCAAATAAACATTTTGATAATCCACTGACTGCATATATTTATTAGCTTGAATTCTACCCCTTTTGCCCATCGTAAGACCAAGGCTTGCTCCAAACTCACTGCCTTGTACACCACAAGTCCATATCAATGTATTTGTGTCTATTGCAGTCCCATCCTTTAAGGTTATAGAATTCTTATCTACCTTGACAATCGGAGCTTCTACTATAACGTCAATTTTCATTCTCTTAAGATATTTCCCTGATTTCTTAACAAGTCTTTCACTTAATATAGGAAGTATATTGCACATTGCTTCTACTACAATTAGCTTCACTTCCTTCACATCTATTTCATGCTCCTCACAAAGTCGATACTTCCATTCAGCCAGCTCTCCTATAGTTTCTATTCCTGTAAAACCAGCACCAGCTACAACAAAGGTAAGCAAAGCCCTTCTTTTTTTCGCATCCCTCTCTATGCTCGCTTTTTCAAACATTTCAATAATATGATGCTTAATACGTAGAGCCTCATCTAATGACCAAATTGTAAAACCATTCTCTTTAACTCCTTCTACCCCAAAAAAGGCAGGCTCTGCTCCTGAGCCTATTATCAAATAATCATAGTTATGCGAAGTAGTTTCAGAAGTTAGAATTTGACTATCAAAATCAATTTTATCAATTACATCATTAACTATTTTTATCTTTGTCCTGGCAAAGATTTTACTTAGCCTTACCTGCACAGAATCAGGCTCTACTCTTGCTCCTGCAACCTCATGAAGCTCTGTCATTAGTGTATGATAAGGTCTTTTGTCTATAAGCGTAATACTCACATCGCTATTTTTCAATTTCTTGTTCAGCTGCTTTGCCGCATGTACTCCCCCATAACCTGCTCCGAGAATTACTACTCTTTTCTCCTTGCTCATCTTATCCCTCTATTCTATATGTATTATATGCTATTACTTAAACTAATGATTTCTATAAATATAATTTTACATATATGCCGTTCTTTTATACATTTCTCCAAATAATAAAAGGCTCCTATTGAAACCTTCTAACAACTAAGGAAGCCTTTTATAAAACTCTTTTAAGGTCAAATACCGCCTAGTTTATAAATTTTTGTATACACGTATATAATAAGTATGTATTTTTACAGCATTATTTATGTAAATTAAAAAGTCGAAGTAAAAACTTCGACTTTTTGCTAATCCTTCATAAAAGTATTTATTTTATTATTATACATCTCTATCATTTCATAAGCTGTTTTTTCATCCAACACTCCATTTAAAGTAGGTGTCTCAAAAAATCTTTTTGCTAATTTTACTTTTGTAATATCAAAATTTAGAGCCTTCTTAATCCTTAGCTTAGTCTTATATATTCTTTCCGCAATTGCAGTCAGGTCATCATCGTTAAGCTTATAGCCTATGGAGTTTAAGGCTGCGATTATAGTCGTTCTATCATATACCTTTCTAGCAAAAAGACATATTACCAAGGAATTTAACATACATCGTTCCAGCTCTTCCCTAAATAAAGCATCTACAACCTTTTCCTTGTCGAAATCTTCCTTGCTCTGGTCTGTTGAATAGCCTGCATTGCAGAGATGCGAATGTCTCGCACCTGCAACAGTTCCTACAATAGCTCCATAGCCCGTATGATAACCCGGCATCTCGTTTTTTGCAAAATTCATTGCAAAATCCTCACCTCCATAAAGCTCAGATGCCACTGCTGTACCTTTCCCTAAAGCCTTATAGAACTCATTTTCTCCTTCTGATATATATAGAAGAGCCTTCATATAATTTATAGCATTGCCAAATTCCAAAGGCACTATGGTTTCCTTATCAGACACAATTTTCCTTTGATATGCCTCTGTTGCCCATCCTAATGTCACACCTGACGACATGGCATCCATTCCCAACTGTTCCACCACATCAATAATTTGAAGAATCTCATCCGATGTCGTTATCCCAAGGAAGGTACCCAGTGCAAATATCAATTCATAATCATAGCCAACACTAACTGCTTCATACTCGTAGCCTTTATCAAACTCACGGCGGAACTGCCCTATATGGATGCAACCCACAGGACAGCCTGTGCAAGCCATTTTTCTTACAAGGTTATTCCTTGCAAAAGCTTCTCCTGATACAGCCGCAATATGATCAAAGCTACTATTCTGAAGATTTTTTGTAGGAAGAGAATTCATATCATTTAAAGGCTCCAAATTTATAGGAGTACCTACATCATGATATTTCATCATTATCTCTGTATCGGTAACCTTTTTATATATATCCTGGTATACCTTAAAATAATCCTTAAAGTTTTTTATTGGTACACTTTTATCTCCTATTACAGTAACAGCCTTCAGATTTTTACTGCCAAAAACTGCTCCCAGACCAAGCCGTCCGAAGTGTCTGTAAGTATCTACACAGACACTTGCGTAGCTTACTAAATTTTCACCTGCTGGTCCTATACGAAGTATACTGCGTTTGCCGCTTCCCGGCTCATTTTCTCTAATAAAACCACCTACATCATCAGAAGATAATCCCCATAAGGACCTTGCATCCTTAAACTCCACATTATTCCTGTTAATCTTTATATAAACAGGCTTGCTTGCCTTTCCTGTAATTACAACTGCATCATAGCCAGCCATAAACAATGTCAGAGCAAGTCTCCCTCCTGCATAAGACTCTCCCAGCTCCCCGGTTAAAGGCGATATAAACATAGCCACAGTCTTTGTTATTACTGGAAAAATAGTTGATGCAGCACCTATGGCAAATATTACGGGCTGCTCCTCGTCTAGAGGGCCTAAATCAGCTTTCATGTTTTCCTCTAAAAGCTTAGAAGCTACTCCGACTCCACCTAGATAATCACATAAATCCTTTCTGTGATCCACCTTTATCTTTTTAGAACTTAAATCTATATATAGAACTCTTATATAATCCTGATATATCATTCTGAAGCCTCCATTCTCAAGCATTCATGAGGACAAAATCTTGAGCATACTCCACAATGCTTACAAATAATCGGTTTGTGTTCACCTTCATCAAAATTCACTGCACCAACTATACAGGCCTCTACGCACTTCTTACAGCCTATACATCTATCCTTATTTAGCAGTACTCCTCCACCTTCTCTTGGTTCTAAAGCTCCAGAAGGACAAGCCTCAGCACAAGGTATATCCTCTTTACAACCCAAGCAAACTATGGAGACAAACCTTCCCTTTAATCCGCCTCTGGTTTTTATTTTAATAGCACTTTTTGCAAGTGAATGATCCTGCTGATTTACACTAGCACAAACCAACATGCAGCTGAAACATCCTATGCATTTGTTCATACCTTCAGCCTTTAAAATCTTAGCCATATATATTACCTCCAATAAGCTTTTATTCCTATCAACTAATTTATTACTTTTGACAGTTCAGCAAAACTTTCTATTATATAACACTTGTTAGTATTTGGAAATGCATAAGGTCATCTTTTGAATAACATATCGATTAAAAAATATCCTCTAAGGTCTGTTTATCAGGATCAAAATTTATAAATTTTCTAAAGTGCTTCATAAATGCAAAAGGAATAAATAATAATATGGTAATCATAAAACTACCTGAGATTACATGTCTTATCGGAATATACTCTGCTAAGATGCCTCCAGTAGCATATCCAATGGGAGTTAAACCCATAATTACAGTCTGCATTAGTGAAGACACCTTACCTCTCATATTCTGAGGTATACTCAATACTACTGATACATTTATAATTGCATTTAGTATTGAATTAGCTAAACCACTTATAAATAACAATACCATCATTATTAAGATATTATTAGTAAAAGGCAGCACCGCTAAAAGTGAAGAGAATGTAAAGCTGCATACTAACAGAATCGGCATTTTTTTTGCTGTTGGAATGTTAACAACAGATGTAAATATCATACCAACCAGCATACCTGCTGTCATCGAAGCCATTGCTATACCATACTTAATAGGTCCCAGAGCTTCTGTTTTATAAAACAATGGTAAAAATAATACCATTGCCATGTTAGCAAAAAGATTAAGAAAAGCAGCTACAAAAATAAGATCTCTTAGGCCTCTAAACTTCCATACAAAGGTATACCCTTCCTTCATATCAACCAAAAAATGCTGCTCTACAGCAGGTCTTTCTACTTTAGGTATTTTTATAAAAATTTCAGTTACTGCTGAAAACAAATATGATATACCATTAAATAAAAACATAATTGGAGCACCTAAAAAATTATAAAGTACTCCACCAATTGAATTCCCTACTATGTTAGAGCCGGAATATATCATAGAAAATACTGAATTGGCTTTCATTAGCTTAGATTTATCAACCAAATCTGGTATAGCTGATCCTACCGCAGGATTGAAGAAAGCAGCAGCTGCACCTGATATAATAGCTGTAACAAACACCATCCAAACCTGTGCATATCCAGCAAAAGCTGCAATAGCAACAAGTGTAACAAATATCCCTCTAATCGCATCTGTTGCAACAATTATATTTCTTCTATTAGCTCTATCAACGTATACTCCTGCAAAAGGTGATATGATTAACCTTGGTATGGTTGAACAAGCCATGAGAGTACCCATAAGTGCAGTAGAACCAGTCTTTTGTAATACCCAAAAGCCTAGAGCTATACCATATGCAACATCACCTAATGCTGATACCAGCTGCCCCTGCCATAGAAGGAAAAAATTCCATGTCCAAAGCTTTTCTTTGACTACAACCTCATCATTATTTAACTCCTGCTTAGCTATCATTTTATCCCTCACCTCATAAGTTTTTATATATTTCTACTAGTATATCAATATATAAATGTACACGTCAATTAATAGAACTAATTTAATTATGGCTTTAGTCTTCTATGCCTCTTCAACCTCTATAATCTCCTGCTGCTGAAGCTTCTGCCTTTTTATTGCCCTTTCCACAAACACCATACATGATGCAGATATAGCCACATATATACCTAGATAAATCCAACCAAGCTCAATACCTGTAGTTTTAATAACTATACCCATTACCATAGGACTTATAATATATCCAAAACCAAACATTGTCCCTAGTACTCCACTCATCCTGCCCCTGTGAGACATAGGCGTGTTATCAGCAATAAAAGGCATAGTACTGACAGAAAGTACAATTTCTCCAATAGTAAATATAAATACGGAGATAAAGAAAGCTATAAGAGTATTATATACCCCTAGCATACCAAAGCCTACAGAATATAGTATGCCTCCTATTACAATCTTTTTAATATGCTTAATTTTTCTCATTAGCCAAGTAATAATTGGAGTAAAAGCTATTACAACTATACCATTAAAGCTAGCCATATAGCCATAATATATAGCTCCCATGCTCCCAAATTTTTGTCCTGTATACATTGGCATCATAAAACCCCATTGTGCATAGGTGAAGTTATATCCAATTATAACTATAGCGAATATAATTAGTGCCGGTCTTCGGAGTAAAACACTTATGATTGAGCCTGACTCACTGCGTTCCATTACTCTGTTTTTATCTGAAATATCCTGTTTTGTATCATTAATAGTTTCTCTAACAAAATATATTATTAAAAGCAAAGATAGAAATGCAGTAAGTGCATCTCCAATGAATATTAAATTTAAATGGTTTTCAAATAACATGCCTGCCAAAAGTGGGCCTACTGCAAAGCCTAAATTCCAGCCCATATAGGCTAGGGCATAAGCTCCATTTCTATTTTCAGGAGTTGTCAAATCTGCCATTAGAGAATCATGAGCTGGTCCTCCTGCTGACATAAATGTTCCAGCCAGCATAATTAGATATACCATTGTCATAGATGGCTGAACAAAACCGCATATCAAATAAACAATAATTGACAAGGTGTCAAAAATGATTATTACTTTTCTCCTACCTAAAGTATCTGCCAGCTTGCCTCCAATTATCGAAGCAGGCATATATAAAAGTCCTGCCGCACTCATATATATACCAGCCACATCACTGCTAAGACCAACTTTCTTCGTCAGTATGAAAGTAAGAAAAGGTCCCACAAAGCATCCAATCGCATTTACAATTCTTGATAGAAATATTATGTATACTTCCTTTGGAAGACCAATATAAGGCTCTAATAGCTTTAATACTATCCATTTAATTTTTAAATATAACTTTTCCATGTTAACACCTCCAAATAAAACAAGTCCTGCTATATCCCGTAGGACACACCATGACTTGCAACTGCAAAAATATAAAAGCCACGGGTTATGAGACCCGTGGACATATCTACATCTTACTTAGATACTAATACACAGGTCGGAATATATGTTTAATAATTTAGAAATAGTTGCGTCTAATATTAATGCTTTCATATTCTGACCTCCTTTACAAATTTGTTACCCTTTGTAAAGCTTACTATTTGTATAAGCTATTGTCAAAGACTTTCTTATGGAAAAAAAACTTTTAATAAAGCTTTATTAACTGTACAAGATTGTATATTCCTACTTTAGAATGAATAGGTTGCCCTTGAAGCCAAAACAAGACAATCGAAGACTGTCCGACTAGAATAAAAGGAGATTTCAAAATAAAAATTAAATAATATCAAAATCCCAGCTCATATGTTGAACTGGGACTTAATTGTTACTATTTCAATGTTTTATAAATTACTGACTCATCAATATCTGATAACTTACTACAGCCTGTCATTATCATAGTATCATAGAGCTCCTTGCCTATCTTTTCTGTATAAATCTGAACAGCCTCAATACCTCCACCATAAGCAGAAACTGCATAAGGTCTTCCGATTAACACAGCATCAGCACCCAACCCCAGCACCTTCACCACATCTATGCCTGTTCTAATACCACCGTCAATGAATATCTTCATTTTACCCTTGACAGCTTTTGCAATCTCAGGTAATACCTCTACTGTTGCAGGAGTTTGATCTAAAACTCTGCCCCCATGATTTGATATTACTATACCGTATGCACCTGCTTCCAACGCCTTCATAGCACCTTTAACAGTCATAATACCCTTGATTATAAAAGGAAGCTTCGTTGATGATATGATTTCTTTCAGCTCTTCTACAGACTTAGGACTTACAGGCTAGCCTAAAGCTGCCAAAAGAGCAAGTCCCGCAGCATCAACGTCCATAGCCACAGCTAACGCCCCTACAGCTTCTGCTTTCTTTACCTTTCTAAGTATCTCGTCCTTTTCCCATGGCTTAATAGTTGGAATACCCCAGCCTTCTACCTCTTTAATCGCCTTTAGCGGCAGGTCAAAAAATTCATCCTTTACTCCATCTCCTGTGAAACCCGCAGTACCAGCCTGTTTGCAGCCTGCAACAATAGCTCTAGAGTAAGTCTCATCATTCAATACTTCACTATAGTGTAAGTTAAGTCCGCCAATGGGTGCTGCAAAAATAGGATATGTAAATTTCTTGCCAAATAACTCAATTGAAGTATCTATCTCTTTAAATTCATATATAGTGTCCATATTTATCTTTATTTCTTTTAGCTTCGTATAGTTTATTGAGAAGCCTTCCCCTGTACCCTTACCACCAACACCAGGTATCTCTCCCCTACAGACTATACCGTTGCACTCCTTGCATACTCTGCACTTTTTCCCAATAGTGTTTCTTGCATCCATTAAAATAATGTTATAATCCAAACTTATTCCTCCCTGCATTTTGTTAATATCAGCCTATATAAAATCTATACATATTATATCACAAGGAAGCAATTTGTATAACTAAAGTCAAGTATGAACGGCTCTACATTTGATATCAAATGTAGAGCCTTATCTTTTATCTTACTGGGCAAATCCCACTTTCACAACCATCATTACCTATGTCTATCTGTATTTCTTGTTTTTCATACTTTGATATTAAGGAAGGAACAAAAGGCTTCATTTCACTTTTTCTCCTTATATATTCTTCCTCATCTATTGCTTCATACGGGAGCAGCTTATAGAAATTATCTTCTAAGGACAAGAAGGAAAGTGCGACTACCTCATCCCAATTATCCCATACCCATTGTTCTACCATATCCCATTCATCATTTCTCACATGGATTGTAATTGAACAGTTGTGGTCAACATAATATTCCATAAACATTTTATAGTTCTCAAGCTGCTCTATAGCACTAACTTCATATTTTGTCTTGCCTTCAGGTGCTTTTACCGGGAACTCTATAACCTTTGTAGAGCAAGTCTCCAAGTCTTGACCAACCTCAGGCAATACAGGGTAATCTAATTCCTCGCAAACCTTCACTAATGGATCATCAGCACTTATTCTTACCCTTCTTATATAATATGGTGAATGGGAATAATGCACTCCACTAGAAACAGTTGGAAGCTGGCTTAAGGTACCCTCAGGTTTTACAGTTGTTGAAAGCAGTGGAACCTTGCTGCCCAATTCCCTTGCATAGTTCTCTGCTTCCTTATGAGCTGCTTCCCTTAGAAGCTTTAGAAGCTCTACTTGCTCCAATCTTGCCATATTTGTTGCATTTACCATGTCCTGCCATCCAGTCAAAGAACAGCCCAGAAGCTTATCTCTTTGCTGTACAGCATCCCAAAGTGGAAGCTCAAGCTCAACACAAGTCATTCTATAACCGGCTCTGACAGATAGCTTTTGTGCTCTAATCAAGCCATTGATATCTAATGTCTTATCTGACTTAACATAAGCAAACATATTTAATGTTGTAAGGTTACATAGCCCTTTTGAATCAAGAAGAATCTCACCGCAAGGGTTAACCCCATTCATATTTGGTCTTCTCTTAGAAGCCGCCTCAGCATTTATCCATCCTGGTTCACCGGAATATCTCATCTGTTCAATCTGCCAGTGCAGCATTTCTCTTGTAGGTCTTTTGGTATAGTATATTGAGTTATTACTCATCTGTCTATGTATTATTTCCTTATCCACTACCCATTGCCCATCAACCTGCTTATAAATATGGGATTTTGCTTCTAAGCACTCTCTATCATCAGAATCTAGTAGTGCAATTTCAGCCGTTCTCCTTACGCCGCCTACAACGACATTTTCTCCAATTATATTTGCAACATCAAGGCAGTCTATAGGTTTTAGCCTGACTCTCTTAGAATCATCTAGGGTACCACGT
The DNA here is from genome assembly GCA_049684915.1 of Lutisporaceae bacterium. Classification (GTDB taxonomy): domain Bacteria; phylum Bacillota; class Clostridia; order Lutisporales; family Lutisporaceae; genus GWB2-37-7. The sequence continues at coordinate 15,618 of JBAVGO010000186.1, forward strand.
TTCTTAATAACCTTATCAATCTTCATAAACATATTCTTTAAGCTTGCATATCCGCTAGCAGTGCCTCCGAAATTCTTAAGCTTTTCTCCTTTTGGACGCACATGATCGTAATCCATAATAATAGACTTTACATTTTTATATTCACTACTGTAGAGAAACTTGAACAAAAAATCCAAGGACTGTATCCAGCCTTCCTTACTATCACCTATTGTTATCTTGGCTGTATTTTTGTAGAAGAATTCCATACTTGTACTATCTTCTCTTTCCTTACGTGGTACAGGGCTGTAATCCTTATGTATTATTTCATAATCTGTACGTATTTTAGGAAGCTTTATTACATCATCCTTCAAAATTCTTACACCAACTCCGGAGCCAATCATCAAAAGATAAAATACATCTCTAAAGGCTTCAAAGCTGTCAATTATCTGGAAGGAACAATTATAGTTAGCCATCGGATAATGCTTTGCTACATGTGTGTTTCCAACCCAGAAGGTTCTTCCAGACAAGAACTGTCTTAGGTTATATACGTTATCAAATAGTTCCTCAGCTTCTTCTCTCTTAGTATGTACTAGACTACAATTATACTCAACAGCACGCCTTACTGTTTCCCACCAATATTCTCTTCTTTTTTCTTCATCCAACCATCTTGAATATGTTCTATAATAAACAAAGTTACCTAATTGATTCATTGGTGATGGCTTATGCTTATATCGGCTTATAAATTCATCTGTCAACATTCTGTCATCACTTATTTGTCTTAAATTCCTGGTTTTCGATTGTTCATTTCTGTATATTATATACTGCTTAGCAACATCCTTTCTACTACTTTCCATTAGTTCAAATTCAACAATATCTTGTATATCCTCTACATGAACAGGTGAATCCAAATGTTTAATTTTTACTTCAATTTTTTTTACCAATTCCTCACTTAGCATTGAATCAACACCAAGCTTTGTTTCTTCCATAGCTCTTTCAATAGCAGTTTTTATTTTGCTTTTCTCATACTTAACAATTGTGTCATCACGTTTTACAACCTTAATCATAAGCCTCCCCTTCCGACATGTTATAAAGCCAGTATTTTAAAGGTTTTGAAGTCACTTAACAACAACATTTAGTGCTTACGAACAACCTTTCATACTATATATTGTATCACAGAGGATAACTTGGGTAAAGTAATAATCTGGTATTTTAATCAAATTTGATATAATTTTATATAAGAATTTAAAGAGAGGCAACGCAATATTACCTCTCTTATACTCTTATTCCTTATTTAATCCATCGACAGTATATCGATTTGCTGCGTTCCATAATATCCATTCCTTCACCCCTGCATCATTGGTTGCTTTAATTTGAGCCCTTATTTCAGCAGGTCCATATTTCTTATACCTTGGAAGGTAAGTAGCAGAGAAATCCTGTAGCCATGGTCTTAACCTTGCTATTGATTTTTCATCCTTACTCAATCTTTCCTTCGCCTTTTTCATACTATAATTAACAATTTTATAAGGTTCAAAATCTGGTTCAGCTACTCCATAACTGCCCTTTCCATAGTGTGAAGGGTAAACCATAGGGCAAATAACATCTACGCTGTCAGCTAAATACTCCAATTGCTGACCTATATTCATATCATTTTCTGCTGTTGTAACTAATCCAAATACATCTGCAGATGTCACGGCACCTATGTTGGATAGTCGCTCCCTTGCATACTTAAGAAAATCTCCAATAGCCTGAGCTTTGTTTTTATTCTTCAAGGCTCCATAATCAATTAATCTTATGTTGCCATCTGTAGGAAAGCGTACATAATCAAATTGTATCTCTTTAAACCCTTTTACAGCAGCCTCTTCTGCAATATCCAATACATAATTCCATGCATCTTGATTATACGGATTTAACCACGCTTGATTATTTCTATCACGCCACACAGTACCACTTGTAGTTTTTACTGCTAAATGTGGAAATTTGCTCGCTGCTTTATTATCTTTAAAGGTTACTATTCTTGCAATAGTATATATTTCTTTTTCATTTAAATACCTAAGCACTGCATCTATGTCTTCTATTACTATTTTACTATTAGCACCACTAAACTGTACATCCTTCAAATTAGTTTGATATAATACCATTCCTTCATCACTTTTTACATCAATCACAACAGCATTTAACTCTGTTTCATCAATTAACTTTACCAATTTTTCAAACTTTTTATTATCAGCTATTGTATAACCAGTCATATATATTCCTCTTACTTCAGTATTGTCTTTCATCAGTTCCCAGTTTGGAGAAGTCTGCTCTAAATAGCCTTGGATCGTAAGACTTTGAACGCGATTATTCTTGTTTATTCCTTCTTCTGCATTAACCATGGATATCATTAGTACAATAGCTGATATTATTAAAAATAAAAAGCTATTAATTGAAGCTCGCCTTCTAATCATTCCTCTTAATCATCTCCTTATGCTGTCTTTTCATCTTTATAGCATGCATTTCGACATATTTTACTCTCTTATAATAGCAAACTATGAAAATATAAACAATCAAAAAACAAAAGAGAGAAAAACAAATGTTTCTCTCCCTTAATTTTAGTTTTTGTTATTTAGAACTTTATATTCATAATTAAAAATTTATTTTTACAAAAAATAAAAATGGCTCCTCAAGTTGGACTCGAACCAACGACCCTGCGGTTAACAGCCGCATGCTCTACCAACTGAGCTATTGAGGAACAAATTGCGGACTATATTAATAGTCCGCATGTACCCGGCGACGACCTACTCTCCCAGGACCCTGCGGTCCAAGTACCATCAGCACTGGAGAGCTTAACTTCTGTGTTCGGTATGGGAACAGGTGTGACCTCTCCGTTATTGCCACCAGATTTGTGAAC
>JBAVGO010000187.1:0-4347 GCA_049684915.1 Lutisporaceae bacterium
TTGATGCAACAATTTTAACTCCTTTGTCAGTAGTGATAATCAATCCACCATCTTCATATTCAACTTTATGACCTTTTTCTTCAATTCTGCTCTTTATTACAGCAAAATCAACAATAATGCTAATCAATAAGTTTCCATGATAAAACTCCATTAATGAAACTTCATCTTTGAAAATTAAAGGAAATGGCGTGTAGTTCTCATGTTGTCTCTTCAAAGAATTTAAAAAAAAGACAATTGGTTCTTTTATTTGACCTAACAATTCTCTAAATTGCTCTAAGTCACTATCTTCATATTCAGCAATATATAATAATCCTTCTTCAATTAAGCTCCAAGCTCGTCCACATTCAAAAGCTTTATCAATTAAACCTCTAAGTTCCACAACATAGTTGATTTCTGGCGAAGGCGCATACATTCTTCTAAAAGTCGAATTTTGCATGAAATTTTCTATTTCATCACAGTGTACTATCTTCATTACTTCTTCGATTGCTTCTTCCTGCCTTTTTATTCTCATGTTCTTATTCTTACTTGATTTAATTTCTATTACATGAGGTTTTCCATTAATGTTTAATGTAATATCTCCATATCTAATTGAATTTGTCAAGTCATTAAGAATCCCGTGGTGTCCATTATCAAATACCTTTTTTAAAACTTGAAGCTCTTTCTCTAGACCAACCTTGCCATTAATAAACCCAGCTGACTGTTTCCAACATAAAGGCTTCAAATCATGTTTATTAAAATATACAAATGCAATAGAATCTCCAATTTCTCTTACTCTCTTCATTTCTTCCTTAATGTATATATTTTCTTCTTGAATTGATTTTATTTCTAATCCAATATCTATCCGCTGTTCCTTACTCAGTTCTTTAGATTTTGTATCATTCTTCAACATTTGAATACTTTGCTTATTCGCTTTTATCAACTCTTCCATCTTGCACAATGTGTCTAGCAATTTCATCTGTAATTTATATGATAAAGTCATGTTCTCAAATGGCTCTGAAAGAAAAATCTGCAACTCTTCATTTAATTCAAATATTCTCTCACTAATATTGATCATAAGCACCTCTCAAATATAACTCAAAAATCCGCGGCACGATGCCGCGACAATGCACCATCTGTCACATAACGTCTCGCACTCACGACGCCCCTAAGCCGTTCTTCAGAGGCCTTCCTCCTTGCTGTTTAAGCCGGCAAAGAGGTGTAACAATAAAGCAAAAGCTTCTAGTACTTCTTTTGTGATAAATAAATAGCCTATGAACGACATGAGTGCATTGTTATGTAAAGTCGTACACTTGCTGTTACAGTAGTCATTAGGGGATTAATACCAAATATTATTCATATATAGTCATATTAATTAAATCTAAAGATTATAAATAATCACTTTTTTCAGTACATCTAATACAAAAACCATTACCTGCCATTAGGTCATATGGAACCTTTTCTCCGCACTCCGGACAAATGTCTCCTTCTTCATTAACAACAGCACAATCCATACATACTAAACCGCCATTTCTATGTGCTACCTCTCCAAAATTCTTGCCACACTCAACACATAAATCACCTGTAGAATATCCCCCTATTTCTGATAAACTTCCAAAAATAATATCTATTTTAGTAAATGATGTATCATTTATTAAATCCTCTAAATAGCTATCAACATCTCTTATTAATCGAACTTCGATTTCACCTTCTAATGCATGTATATAATAGTCATCTGATAGTATCACTTCTTTGGTTTCATCATCTTTACCCCAATACTCTCTTGAACGGGCATTAACTTTAACACTAACTTTAAGTAAATATATAGCTTTATTCTCTTTATAGCCTTCAAATTCAAACTCGATAAGTTCAATACTATCAACTTCATCATCTATTTCAAAATAAGAACCATCATAATGTGATAACGAGTCAGTATTTACATATGATTCATTAGAATAACTTAATTCACTTGATATATAATCTTTTAACTCATCATTCTCGAACAACCCTTCCACATAATCTTCTACGCTAAATTTTAATATACTTTCAATTGTATCAGGAACTTGAACTTTAAAAATGTCTGCTAAAATGGTGAACAATTCATATGAAGTTATTCCTAAAATTTTCTGATTTGTTTGTTTCTCAAACTCTTTCACTAATAATTCATGAAATATACCCTTTTGGTTAAGGCTTTGTGTCCACCAATCTGGCTTTATATCATCAGTTACAAAAATTAAACTACAGCATTCATTTTTACAGAATTGAATAGTCTCTTTCCATATTATCAAATCGTTATACTTTTCAATACCATCCTTAGTTTTCGCATCTTCAAATCCTGGGGGGATTGATTTTAAGTATCTAGCCTTACCTTCTTCACATATTAAGTAGATATCGTCCAGGTCAAATGACTTGAGTAGTCTTCCTTTACTACAAATATCATAAAACAAATCCAGTACTCTATCATCTTCCAGGAACTTCTTATTAATCTCTTGGAAAACGTCGTGCTCTTCAACATATTTTAAAAAAACATCTTCAATTTCTGATAACTTTACAACACTAATATTTTTAAGATCATCTATATCAGGAAACTTAAATTTCTCTAAAATATCTAATTGGTTACATATCTTGGATTTTGCTTGCTCTGTGTATTTTTTTAAGGCTTTTGGCACGTTTTGAAACTTCTTTTTCTGACGACCTTGACACTCTTTATGATTTTTATCAAATTCCCTTTTTACAGTGGATGGTATATATATCTGATTCTTAATTATAGATATTATATCAACAAAAAAATCTGCAATATGAGGAGAATATTCATATAGATTTAGATATATATTAGTATCAAAAATAAATATACATTTATTGTCTATGAACTCTTTAACTTTATCTTTCATACTTTTCACTCCTTACTTTTATAAACTTACATAAAATATACTTTCTTGCGTGCGATTTCACATATCCTTGTACGAGGACACGGGACAAAAGAGGACAGGCACCTTGTCCCTATACTCTATCTATCACACTCTTTGATATTCCAGTCATTATTGATAATTGCATTATTTTCATGACGCTTTGACGGTTAGCTTGTAGCTATATTAAAAATTCTCTTACAAATAAGCTACAAAATAAACCTCATCTCACTTCAATCTTATAACAATACTTTCTCTCCCATTTCTACAAAATCCTTCATTAAAAAGTACCTCTCCCCTATCTTTCGTTCGCAATTTTCGACATTTCCCGCAATACGCTATACTTCTCCCCATACAAAAAGAGACCAACTTCTCAGCTGATCCCTTCCCAATTCTAAAATACCTAATCCCTAAATTCCCCCATCCAAAATATCCACCAATACCCCCGCATTCCCCTCTACAAACCCAGCCTCCAACATTTCATTATGCTGTCCAAAGCCTTGATGTACAGTATAGTTGCAGGTAGTCGCTTCACTCCATCCATTGTTTTGTACCCTTGTTATGTCTATATCTGATGCTTTTACCAAGTATATATTTGCGTTTATTGTACCATCATCAACCAATTCACCACAGTATCTATAGTAAGCTATTGTCTTTTCCAATATTTCCTCTTTAAACATCAAATATTTCTTATCTTCATCAATGCTTTGAGATAGCTTATTTTTATACTGCTCAATATCTTCATTAGAAGGAGGATTCTTCTCTAGCTGCCTATAGCCATCAAGAATAATTAAATTACTTACCCTATATCCTCGCTTTTCTAATTCTTTAGCTACCCTAAATGCAAGTCTTCCACCCATACAGTATCCAAGCAATATATATGCTCCATCTGATTGTATATTGATTATTTCATTTACGTATTTTTCTATTATAAACACAAGTGCCAGGCACCGAACATAAGAACTTATTTATAATAAAAAATCTGTTAGAACGAATTTAGCGGCTCTGTGCTTTACTGCAAAGTAATTAGTTTATTACACGATATATTCCGCCCTTATACTCTTCTCTCCAAGGTCTTCCCATAAAAAATACATCTCCTGCTACCACTTTAGTAGAAGATGTGTGTTTTGTATATATGTTCTTATGTTTGGTGCCTGGCACTTGTGTGCATTGACGCATTGCCTGTCCCCTTGACCCTCATCGTCGGTTTCCCTGCTACTTATGGGTTTTTAAAATAAAATCAAACTCAACTAAGTGCACGATTTATTACATCAAATACACCTTCAATGAACCAATTAAGACTAAAACACTCTCTTCCAATTCTCATAAAATGATAACTTGATGCAACAATTTTAACTCCTTTGTCAGTAGTGATAATCAATCCACCATCTTCATATTCAACTTTATGACCTTTTTCTTCAATTCTGCTCTTTATTACAGCAAAATCAACAATAATGCTAATCAA
>JBAVGO010000188.1:0-30627 GCA_049684915.1 Lutisporaceae bacterium
GATAAGTATTACCCCTTATAGTATCTGCGTTATACATCAAATCATGTATTCCTACTACAGATACAATAGATGATTCTTTAATAAGTACAATAACCTCGTTTCCTAGAGCAGGAAGTATATTCTTAAATGCTTGCGGTATGATTATATAAATCATTGCCATTTTATGAGACATTCCCAAGGAACGAGCTGCCTCCATCTGACCTTTATCTATAGACAGAATTCCTGCTCGAATTATTTCGCCTACATATGCAGCACTATTTAATGAAATGGCGATAATACCTAGGGTAATGTCTCCAAAATCCACTCCTAACAGTCTTGGAAGTCCGTAATATATTATATATAGCTGTACCAGCAACGGCGTTCCTCTCACCAGCTCTATGTAGGAGGAAGAAAAGGTCTTTAGCAGTAGGTTCTTCGATAGCTTCATAAGTGCCAGTAGCACTCCTAGTATTATCCCAAGAGCTACTCCAAAGAAAGATAAGAATAAGGTTATAGAGGCTCCATCTATAAAGAAACCATAATATTCATGTAAGAATGAGAAATCCACCTCTTAGCCCTCCTGTCAACATATATAGTTCTGTTATAATCAACTAAGCTTACTCTGATAATAATGTTGCATCCTCAATAAACTTATCAATAGTTCCTGCTTTTATCATTTTGTCTAGTGATTTGTTTATAGCATCTAAAAGTTCGATGTTTCCTTTATTTATAGCAATGGCTACTCCATCTTCTGTACCTAAAGAAATTTTTGGAACAACAAGATCCTTGTTGTTGTTTGCGTAAGCATTTGCCACTGGAGCTACCAATATAACAGCATCAATCTTTCCATTTTTCAGTTCAAGCACCAAATCTGTAATTTTGCTTAATGACTTTATTTCGGTTGCTTCTATCTTTTCCTTTGCAATATCCTCTTGGATAGTTGATTTTTGTACACCAATTTTCAATCCCTTTAAATCAGCAATGGATTTAATTTTATCAGCATCCTCGGCTCTAATTAGTACGCTTTGCTCTGCTTGATAATACTGAGTGGAAAAATCAACGCTTTTCTTTCTTTCTTCTTTTGGAACCATACCTGCAACAACAAAATCAATGTCATCAACTACCAATGCAGCCAACAGTCCCTCAAACTTCATGTCTTTTATCTCCAGCTCAACACCTAAGTCTTCCGCTATTGCTTTTGCTATATCAATGTCAAAGCCTACAATTTCATCTTTGCCTGCGATCTCTTTGTGAAACTCATAAGGTGGATAATCCGCAGATGTACCCAGAACAATCTTGCCTTTAGCTTGTATCTTTGCAAGCTTTGTTACAGCTTCTTTCTCTTCTCCAGTTGCATCTACATTGTCTGTCTTTGCACCGCAAGCGCTTAATGCAAATACAAGTGAAAATACTAGAATAACTGCTACTACATTTTTTAAAAAGTTTTTCATATAAATTTCCTCCTTTAAAATAGATAATGCTACATATTTTTTAGAATATTAAACTTGTATGTAATATTTGCCCATCAAGTTTTATACCGTAACTGCATATATATACGTATTTCTTCTCCTTTCTCCCAAGCAATAATGTCAACAATATTGTCAACTCAACACTTCACGTTCAAGCCTTAAAACATTGTTGCATCTAGTACAATAAACAAATATGTCTAAAATGTCTCAAAGTCCATCGCTATACTTTCAGTTTTCATAAAGCATATTTATAATTTATTATGTATTATTATGCTTCTCAATCTCCTACTTGTCAATAACTAATTTGTTTTTCCCCTTATATTTATTTTTGGATATTAAAAAGACCAATGAATTTTAATATCCATTGGTCTTTTTACATGATTTTTTTATTACTCATTGTCAGCAATAGTATACGACCTTCATATATCATATACATAGAAGCCCTCTAGTTTTTGAATTTTATCATTTTTCCACTGGAAAAAGCCTCGCGTCTTATTTATAGGATCAACAACATAGGCTACTTGCCATGGTAAATCAAAAAAGTTCTGCTGGATAAACATATCATAGATAGAAAGAAAAATCCCGTAGCTCGGATGAGTATGATGCCATCCTACCATTCTTTTATCAGTAAATTGTTTATCATAGATATTATGAATGTGTTCCCAAGTTTCATGTGTAAAAGTAAGGGTTGAGGATGATGCATCAGTATATTCTGCTTCTATATAGCCAGAAATTATTACATGAATTTTCCCAAGCTCTTCTACATAATCCCCAAGTAATATTCCTCCCAATTCTATCTCGATATTAGAGGAGGAGAATTTCTCGATTAATTTATAGATATCTTGCTTAATATATACCTTAACATCATCATTCTGTATTTCTCCAATTACCATAAATTTCTGTGGCAGTTTTACATTAATAGGAATAACTTCGATAACCTCACTCATATTATAAGGATCTTGCAATTGTAATAACAAGCTCAAGAATAAATATACCTACTGCAATTGCTACAGGAACAGCTGCATTTGTTCCACCTTTTGATCGTAAACGTTTCTGTTTATTATAATCATCCATGTAATTTGCAGCACTTATCTCTTTATAAACATATTTCATGTAAATATTATTACCTTTAACACCTAAAGTTATTGATATTGCTAAGCTTACAACACTGCCAAATCCACCTAAAAACATTAATAAAATATTAGATCCTAGAAGTATCCAGCCCATGCCATACATTTTACGGTAAAAGCACCAATAGGTTGATAAAAAGAACGATGCCCAATTCCAGCTTGATGTACTTCTATCACCTACCATATTATTAAATTTACGAATATAATAATATGCATTATTACCAATGAAGCTTGCAACCTCATTTTCATTTACTGATGATTGACCCCATTGATTTTGATTATTTTGGCTATTTTGATAAAGCCCACTACTTGTTTGATTCGCATAGCTATTATTTACTACAGTTAATGGATTGGCACAAGCCGAACAGTAATTCTCACCTGCATTACATTTTCTGTGGCACCTGGAGCAATATATCACATCCTGTAAGTTTTGAATAGTACCAGTACAGCCAAAGGTTGTACAGCCTTGATTCTCAATCCAACATTCCTTATGATGTGGTATTTCACAATTGCTGCACATTACGACATCATCCGTATCCTTTATTTGTGTTTTACAATAAGGACAAGTTTTCCCTACATAATCCATATCGCTACCCCCTCATATATCAGTTTTCTTGAACAATACCATCTTTTTGTTCTAGCTTTTTCTCCAATTCATCAATACGTAAACCCTGCTCCAAATGTAATTTGTATATTATTGTAAAATTGTTATTTAATATCCTAAGATCGTCATCAAGTCTATATATTATTTGATCTTGTTGGTATACTTTAATACCCAACATTATAATTATGCTAAATAGTATGATAATAGCTGTATTTGTAATAATAGAAAAGCTTTTTTCCTCTTTTTGCTTCATATTATCATCAACTTTATCTTCAGTAATTTCCTCTATACTGATTTTAACACCAGCCTTGTCATAAATATAAAACCCGACGCATTTTTCAATATTTTCATTTATCCATATGTAAAGTCCCTCTTTATTTTGTATGGGGTCAATTACATAAGCAATCTGGAACGGTTCTTTAAAGAAGTTTTGCTGAATAAATTTATCATATTCAGAAAGAAAAATACCGAAGTCAGGATGAGTATGTATCCAACCAACGATTTTTTTACCTTGATAATTTTTGTCTATTTCTTTATGAAAGTACTCCCATGTTTCATGTGTAAACTTTAGGGTTGTAGGTGTTGCCTCACAATACCTTGCCTCTACAAACCCATTTACTATTATATTTAGCTTCCCAAACTCTTCTATTACATCCCCTACAAGTATGCCGCCGCTTTCATTGATGGTCTTATCAGTTGTAAATCTGTGAATATTCTTATACACATTTTGTTGGAGATATACATTTTTATCTCTATGCTCCTGCTCACCTATACTTATAATGTTCTGCGGCAGCATAGCGTCAGCAACGTTTTTTTTAATTGCTTCTATCCTTTTCTTATTCCCCATTTTCATCACTCCTGTATTTCTATATCGAAATCATAGGGGTCCTTCATTTTAAAGCTTTCTTGTTTTCTTTTATTCAATATTGCCAATAAAATTCCCAAAGTAACTAATTGTAATATTACTAAAGAAATTACAGCAATTCTAAAATAAAAGACCTGATTTTTAAGCTTTATAATCTGCTGCTTTTCAGGATACGCCTCTATGTATGACTGTTTCCCCTTGTTTTCTTCTTTATATTCGCTTTTTACTGCCAAATCAGATATAACATCACTCTGCTCAGTTATATTGATATTGTTTGCCTGTAGGAAGCTTGCAACTGTCGTCATAGGTATTGCAAGTCCAATACCCTCGCTATCGATTATTTTCAAGGTGTTTACACCGATAACCTCACCATTTTCGTTTAGCAAAGGTCCCCCACTATTACCAGAGTTAATCGGGGCATCAGTTTGAATATAGTTATTGCCAGCTAAAACTCTATCCTTTGCAGATAATATCCCTTTTGTAAGTGTATATGCCATATCCTTAGGAATCCCCACAGCATAAACATCAGTTCCAATAGACAAATCATTATAATCAGCAAGCTTTAAATATGGCAATGTCTTATTTGAAACCTTTAAGACCGCTAAATCAGCATAAGAATCCATACTCACCAGTTCAACAGAATATTTTTTATCTTTATATGTTGATATCTCAATATTTTCTTCATCTTCTATAACATGAGCATTGGTTATGATATAATTGCTTCCAACAGCAAAGCCGCTTCCAAAACTATTTCCTGAATACACAATAACCACCGACTTAAATACAGTCTCAGCATCAAAACCAATAGCATATACGGGTAAAGAAAAGGTGAGCAACATTGCGAAAAGAAAACTCAACCCTTTTGTTAACTTCTTAAACATATATCTCCTCACTTATATGTTTTGCACTAAACATTTTACATTGAATTAAAAATGTGCAAAACGTTTTACTTGATTCATATTTGTAAAAAATACAGTTTTGATAATACAAAAGCAGACGCTTCTACTGCTTTTGCGTATGTTAAATCTTTTTCGCAACATATATAGCTTCATTTATTTTGTATTAAAAATAAGAACAGAATTACCAAGAGCAATTGCATCTCCTTGTTTCAATATATGACGATTTACACGCATACCATTTACTATAGTCCCCATGGGTGTGCCCTTATCCACCAATACATATCTATTGGCTTCCAGTATAATATCACAATGATATGGAGCCACAAGCTTATCCTTGAACAGTACAATAGTATTTTTACCGCTGTTTCCAATACTAGTTATTCCTGCAAAAACAAGATATTCCTTGCCCTCAAACTCACCTCTTATAACCTTTAGCCAAGCAGCTTTTGCAAACTGCTCCAGTAAGCCAATGCCTAATCCTATTAAGGCTCCCAATACAATAATTCCTACAGCTCTTGGAATAGTTCCAGTATCGTTCTCACTCATTAAAGTAGCTCGTGATATGAAGTCAAATGCAAAGCCTCCAATAAAGCCCCCTACTAATCCACCGATGCTGCAATTTATAACACGCATCTTTTCAGGCTTTATTAAACCTACTGCTATACCAACTCCAAGTCCCATTATAGCCCAACCAATAGCACGCACAAATGATAAATAAACTAAAGGTGTATATTCATCTGTTCCAACAAGTAAATTTGAATACAGTATCTGTGCAATATATCCGCCGACAACACCAATTGCTAATGCAATCCCTAAGCCTGTAAAGGTATACTTTATAGCCTTTTCCTTAGAACCATAGTAAATACCTTCCCCAAGCCCCATGGCCGCACCAATAAGTCCACCAATTATTCCAGAAAATATTGCTGTATTTAATCTAATTGCATTCATAATTATGAAGCTTATTTGATTCTCTGTCATATTGTTATTATTAATAAGAGTATCAAAATCATATCCCATCCAGCCTAAAATAGTATCCGCCTCAACATTTAAAGCTTCATTCATAATCCATGCTATAAGTCCACCAAGCAACCCAAATAATATTCCCTTCATAAATATGGTCTTAAAATTAATCTTACCCCTACTGCCAGACACCTTATGCTGATCAGATTGAATTCTCTGTGCTGTAGGAATGAACTCTACGCATTTTAGATCATCAATAGTTATTTCAAAGTCATTCTCTGCTTCAATAATTTCTTGAACCGCTGCCATTTCTTCATTCCCATCAAATAAATCGATTTCAAAATCAGAGCTTGCTTCTTGTATTTCACCTCTCCATAGGTCAATTTTACCAACAGGGAAGAGATATTTGTTCAAAATAGCCCATTTAGCTGCCTCTGCAGATAGCGGACTGAGGGAATTCCACGACCTATACTGTATCATATCTCCAATGTTTACTATGATATCTGATAAGGATTCACCAGCTCCCCAGATATCACCAATACAAATTTGACCATCCTTAAAATTCGGATGCCAAATAGGTGTTGATATTTTGCATATAGGCTTATATCTCGGATATTCCGAATGTAGCGTTATTTCAACCCGATGTTGCCCGAGAGTATTTATTCGCCCATCTGGCATCAGATATATACCATTTACAAAATATGTAATATTATATCTTTCTGGTGGTTCACTGCCTACAGGCTCCACTAATATGTTTTTATGCCCATCAAAGTCTTTTTTTACTTGCTCCCAGTCAGATATAAGTCTTCTCATCCTTGCATTCAAGCTGCCACACTCCTATCTCAATTATAATAATTCCAACAAAACCTCACTAGAGTCACCTGTAAGCTCATAGTATATTGAGTTTGTGCCTTTTCTTCCACCAATTATATGAAATAATGGCAGTCCAATTTCAGAAACTGTTTTCTCTAAGAAGCTTTCCATTCCAGTTATTGTATGTGTGGTATCAAAGGACATATTGGCACCGCACTGTTCACAAGTAATATCAGAATTTTTCAGCTTATGCATGGGTAAATATAGCTCTTTTTCTTTCCCACATGCACATCTGGCTTTGGTTGCGATATCTCTGTCAAGGTCAATAACTGCACCATAACCCAAGTCCTCTACTGCCTTCTCATGCAGCTCTCTTAGTGTCAATTCCTTTGAAGTCCAGTTCATTTCAACTATATTTTCATAGGTATCATGACTCATGCAGTCATCTTTACGTTGATATTCCACTATAAAAGAGTCATGATTCAAGCCATTAAATACATAACCTTTTCCTGCAAGCGTTGGTAAACCTCTATCCTTATGAAGATACTTAAGCATCTCCTGAACCTGTACTCCAGCTATTATTGCTGAGGAAGTCGGAGTTGTAGGAATCTTACCCTCTTGCATCTGCTCATGTGTTAGTAACGCACAGGATTTTCTCTTGTTAATTAACTTCCAATCAGTTTCTGTCATGGTACATTCATAACAAGGACCATCCGGTGGCAAAAACATTCGTGCAAACCCATTTAATACCTCAATAGCACCATCAATCCACGGCTTATTCACCTTCCAGCAGGATTGATTTATTGCAAGTCGAGCTTCACGATTATCAAGTCCGCCAAGTACAATATTCATTCTTCTATAAATCCCAAGTCCAATATCATCTATAATATTGCCAACTATAGCCTTTGCCTTGATATCAGGATTTATTTCCATTGCTCGCTTACAAGCAACTTCAGCTTTGTAAAGCCCTACATCTGCTGCACGAAAAAGCACTGATCGAGTTAAGTTTGTATGCTCAATCTTATCCATATCAACTACAAGTATTTTACCAATACCAAGTAGGGAAAGATTCTTTATCAGCTCATTTCCGATAGCTCCTGCCCCTACAACCATTATAGTTGCATTGGACAGTCTTTCTTGATCCCACCAATTTATTAGCTTCAATCTGCTATACTTATCTTCTACAAAATCCTCTTTGCTTAGCTCAATAGTCTTTTCCATACTGTTAGCAGCCCGCTGTAATTTCTGGTTGTAATCTCAATACATCGCCATCTTTAATCTGTGCACCAGAGAGTGTCTGAGTCTCCAGAAGCTGTCTGCCTGTAACCTTATGTATGAATTTGTAGCTAATTTGGTTTCCATCAGGGCCAACAGCTGGAAGCTTAATTTTTTCTATAAGCTTTACCATAATAATTCCAATCATTATATCATCCGGCAGCCCAACCTTTTGCTCTTTATTACCAGTAGCATCAACAATTACAACATTAACTTTTCCCATATTTTCATCCTCCAAATTTTCATTATGAGCTTTCTCATAGCTTTATTCCAAATTTTCATTTATTTTCATACCTGTTTATTTTCTACAAATTCAGATAAATTCCTCTTAATTCCCCAAATAATTGATTTTAAACATCAATTTTATTCATCAAGTCCTAGTTTATATAAATTCTTCTGGTAGAGTATTACTAGTTTTTCTAAGCATATAGTAGGATGTATAATTTTTCACTATATTCTATAATTATAATAAATATAAGAAGCAGACACCCTTTAATTTTAGGTAAAAGGTGTCATGCACAGAGGGAGAGATATTATGAAGAAAATATTTATTATCTTAACAATCCTTTCAATACTTTTAATTTCCACTATAGGCGTATCAGCCGACTCAGAATCAAAAGACATTGAAGTTGTACTCTCTGACATGCCTACTGTTGTAAACGTTGGTGAAACTATCGCTTTAACAGCAACAACACAAAAGCATGGTTCTTCTTATTTTGACAGCTGGAACAATGCTGTAAAAAGCCATACTGAATTTGAATCAGAAACAGAAACTTACATCTCTGAAGCGTACTTCCTTGCAGAAGAGCCTGGAATTTATAATGTTAGCTATACCATTTCTATGACTGCTGGTGAAAGCGGTACAGTTTTCTCCAATACCGTCGAAAAAATAATAGAAGTAGTAGATTCTGTTACATTGGCTGGAGCAGTTATAAAAGATTTGAAGGTAACACCTATCTATTTGGAGGATGGAAGTATATCCTGTTACAGTGCATATATTTCAATTTATGCACTATGGAGTGATAATACCACAACCTACAACAGCTCAATGTACTTTTTCTTTGAACCTGATGAAACATCTAAGCATATAGATGTTATATTATATATAGATGGCACGCCATACACTTATACGGTTACTGTAGATAGGTAGATTAGGCTTATAGTTGATAGAGCTAAAAATATATATTATAAAAAGCAAAAGTCTGTGATTACTTACAATCACAGACTTTTCTATGTAATATTATTAATAAGCCCATTTAGCGTAATAGGTATTGTCTGAATAATATAAATCCACATCAACATATGGGTAAAATACATACCATTGTTCTATATCACTCTTATAGCTAACAGTATTTGAATAAATTTCATTATTTTCAAATGGAGTAGGATAAGTACTATAAAGATCACTATAAATTATTGATATAGAAACATCACTATTAAAATGTACTGCAATATCAGATGCTATTGTAGCAACTTTTGCTTCAATACTGTTCTTATCATATACCATCATATCTAAAAAAGTGTCTAAATAAGAACTATCTAGATAGAAAAAAGCGAATATAGTCTCACCCGAAGCATCGATATTAATTTCATCAAAATATGTTGTGTAACCATTTAGGCTAAAGCTTTTATATGTATTAAGCAGATTAGTTTGATATTCTTGATACGAAAAATTTTCTGTTAACTTAATAGCTTTAACGTCTGATGGCAGTGATTCTTTATTATCTTTTGATGCTGTAACCTTTACATAATAAGTTGATCCAGGATCAATTTCGCTTATACTTAAGCAATAACCATCGGACCAAAGCCACTTATATGATCCATTTGCATCTGTTACTTTAGAATAAGAACCATCTTCAGTATAACTTACATAAACTGTATAATAATCAGCAGTATTGATTTTATCCCAATATACAGTGACTGTATCATTTTTTATTTGGTTTAGTTTTATATTGATGGGTATTTCTGCATATGAATTCAGGATATTTAAGCTAGCAAGATCCAGATTCAAATTTTTTGGCATATTTATATATTGATTAATAGGTATTGCAAAGCCTAAATTTTCTCCTCCTTCAATACCTGAAAAAGTAATACCTATCGCTAAACCCTTGTTATTTAATAAAACACCACCACTACTTCCATGGCTGATTGGTGCTGAAATTTGGATAATATCGTCTTCTCTTAAGGAGCTTATTATACCATTTGATATTGTATTTTTCAGTCCATAAGGGCTACCTATAGTGAATATATCTTCCCCTAGAACAACACTGTCTGAATTTCCTGTTCTTAAAAAAAGCTTAACGGTTTTATCTATATCGAGTACAGCAATATCTTTATCAGCATCGTATCCGATTATTTTTATGCTTCCTGTATAAACTTGACCATCGTTTTCAGTAATTTTAAGAGTTTTTGCACCGTCTATAACATGAAAATTTGTAACTAAATTACCGTCCTGAGTAGTATAAAATCCGCTACCCGTCCACTGACTTCCATCATATCCGACAGCACTTATAAGAACAGCCGCATCTGCTAATTTACCAATCTCAATACTGCTCAAAGGTGTACTATTTGTTGGAGAGTTACCTACAGTGTTTAAGCTATTAGCTTGTGTTTGAGTCATTACCCCACTGCTAACTAACTTTTGTATTAGTGAAGATGTACTACCCTTCACGGGTTGCTGTAAAGTATTGTACGAGCTTTTTGCAATATAATCCCTGATAAATGTATTACTAACAATTTTGAAGTAAAGATCATCTTCTAACAATCCAATTGATTTAGCATATTCAATAGAGTCTGACCATGTAAAATCTTTTATATTCTCACTGTCACTATAGCCTAAAGACCTAAGTAAAAACGTCATATATGATTTCCCATTCATTTTATCCTGTGTTCCAAACCGATCGCTTGCAACGCCTTTGGTTAAACCGTTTTTATATGCATAATTTACATAACCACGACCCCAGTCTGGCACATCAGTAAACACACAAGGTTCTTTGCTTAGTTGATTTGCTTGAGTCTCTTTCCCAAGAAGTCTGATAAGCATGATTAAGCCTTCTAGTCTTGTGGGTTCTCGTTCAAGCTCAAACCCACTTCCAGTTCCTTTGAAGACTCCTATCTCTGATAATTTTACTGCATAGTCATTATAATATATATTACTGGTTGCGTAGGTTGGTATACTAAAGCAAATTATTAAAGATAGTAATATTGCGATAAATGCAGTCTTTTTCATAAATTTCTCCTCCTACAGCTACATATTTAAGTGTCAAAGTCATAACAATGTTATTCTAGATTATTATATAAATTCCTTCAAGAACTTATAAAATTGTATATAAAGTGACATATATTGAACACTATACCAGTTCCAGCACTTCTTTTATACAATTACTTTTATAGCGTTTCTCTATTGTTATTCCTAACATATTCCTCTATTATTTCAATAAATCTATCCCCATATTTTTCAAGCTTAAACTTTCCAACTCCAGATACGTCAAGCATTGTATCGCTTGTTACAGGTAATTTTGTACACATATCCTTCAAGGTTGTATCAGAGAATACTATAAAAGGCGGTACATTTTGTTCATTAGCTATTACCTTTCGAAGTCCTCGTAATTTTTCAAACAAATCATTGCTAATCTTATACTCTGTTTTCTTAGCCTTTGGAGCTTCCTTCGTTATTGTTCGCTTTATGTGGAGCTCACTTTCACCCTTCAACAGGCTATACGCTTTCACATTCAATGCAAGTACAGGGTATTTGTCGCCTTTTACGTCTATAAAATTCTCTGCGATTAAATATGCTATTATCTCTTTAATTGTTTCTTTAGAATACTCCTTCATTAGCCCAAAGGTTGAAAGCTTATCAAAACCCATGGTTCTTAGCTTTTCAGTGCTAGAACCTTTCAGCACATCGGTTATAACACCGCTTCCAAAGCGTTCATTTGTTCTTTTCATACACGACAAAATCTTCTGAGCCTCAGTAGTGATATCAGTACGTTCTATGTTTCCAACACAATTTCCACAGTTATCACATACCTCTGGAGAATTATCCTCGCCAAAATAGCTCAATATATATTTTCTTAAGCAGCTATCCGTATTGCAGTAATCAACCATTTCCTGTAGCTTCTTGTATTCATTGGTCTTGTCTACATTACTACCGCTATTTTCTATCAACAATTTATTTGTAATAATATCAGAAGCACTGAAAAACAGCATACACTCTGCTCTTTCTCCATCACGACCAGCCCTGCCTGCTTCCTGATAATAGTTTTCCATAGTTTTTGGCATATTGTAATGAATTACATATCTTGTATTGGATTTGTCAATACCCATCCCAAATGCATTTGTAGCAACTATAACCTGTACCTTATCAAATATAAATGATTCTTGATTGGCTTTTCTCTCCCCATCAGTCAACCCCGCATGATAACGTGTAGCTGAAATACCGTGTTCGCCTAGTTTTTTGCATACGCTGTCAACGGTTTTTCTGGTAGAACAATAGACAATGCCTGAGTTTGCAACATTTTTCTTAATATATTTGAGAAGAAAATCAAATTTGCTTGTTGGCTTATCCACCTCAAAGTATAGATTTTCTCGATCAAAACCCGTTACTAGGATATATGGCTTCTTAAGCTTAAGCAACCTGACTATATCCTGTTTTACTTGAATTGTCGCAGTAGCTGTAAGTGCTACCACCGCAGGACGCTTCGGCAACCTTGCTATCATAGCAGCTATTTTTGTATAGCTTGGTCTAAAGTCATGTCCCCATTCAGATATACAATGTGCTTCATCTACTGCAATAAGGGAAATGCTCATTTGAGATAAAAGCTCCCAAAAGCTTTCTGTCTCCAAGCGTTCAGGTGCAATATATAATAATTTGTATTCTCCCTTTTTTGCCTTTGCAGTGATGCTTCTATATTCTTGCATATCAAGCGAGCTATTAATAAAAGCTGCTTTGATACCCATTTCATTTAATGTATCCACTTGATCCTTCATAAGTGATATAAGCGGTGAAATGACTATTGCTGTCCCTTCAAGGGCTAGTGCTGGTATCTGAAAACATAAGGATTTGCCTGCTCCTGTAGGCATTATCCCTAACACGTCGTGCCCAGATAATATTTCATCAATGATTAACTCTTGACCTGTTTTAAATTCTGAGTACCCAAAATACTCCTGCAATATTTGAATTGTTTTATCTTTCATAATTAAAGCTCCTTGAGTAAAGAATTTTGATGCATGACTTAATGTTACTTTAACATATTTTCTGTCGAAAAAAAACTGCCCTTTTACAAGCTTATAAGCAAAAATAAGAGCACCTTACGATGCTTATATTTTCGCCCCAACAAAATGAAATATTTCACTATTGTCTTCTCTCGTATGTTTTCCATAGAAAGCAACTCTACCCCTATATAAACCTAAATGGTTGATTTAATTCAATAACTCGATAACTCCAGTAGCTGGCTGGCACATATGTTTTCTGAGTTAGTTCTAAAACCTACTGCAATGACTGCCTCTAGATTATAGAAGTTAGCATTATATTCCTTTCCGTCAGCTCCAGTTTGTCGGAATTTCCGACAAGTTGAATTTTCATCTGCAAACCTAATGAAAATAAGTCCCAAAATAAATGCTGTTCTGAGTTTCTCCTTCAGTTAGAGTAAAGTTATACCGATTTAGTGTAGTCAGGTAGCTTTTTCACTTCCATAATTAATAGTAGACTAAAGATAATCTCAAACACGATCATAATTCCTGCAACAGTGTAGGGAGGGAAGTTAACCCCTATAATTAAAACAACAATCGGAATAATAACTGATAATACAATATAGCTTTTTGATTTATATAGCCATCCATAAGGCATCAAATGTGCTCCAAATATCATAGCTAATACCATTACCATTTTTTCAGGAACTGTCGGATATACCCACATTGCAATCAGCAGATACAGTATTTGATTTAATGAGAACAATATCCCCAAATTATTCAATGGATTACCTTTGTTCGCAAAATCCACTTTAATCATTTTTGAAATCATATAGGCCAATGGCATAAGGGGAGCTGTAGAACAAAATGTTAGCAGGTTCTTAGTCAATATAGGTAATGAGGTCAAATGAACCGCTAATACAACACTCCAAATAATAACAGATGCTAAAATAAAATGTAATCCTTTTTTCTGACTGAAAGCACAATCCAATCTCATATCCTCTAAATTCATCTCTAACACTCCTTCACACACTTTTTGTCATATTCATATCCTTTTGTGATTAATATTACAGCACATAGGATACTAAATACAATGCTCTCGACTAAATATAAATTAATATTAAACCTTTCCCATTATAAAATACGAAAAGAAGTCGACTGCCTATACAAAGAACATCTAGCAAATACAAGCGTTTTGTAATACTGCATTACTTTTTTCTTGATTTCGCACTTATAATTGGCTATAATACTATATAATGGTAATTTGTTTGTTATGAAGCAAGTGAATTGAGTTTTTTCTTCTTCACTTCTTGTACTAAATCCTACTTATTAGAATATAAATTAATATTATCGTAAAGGAAGGTGTTATTATGAGTGAGATTGATATTAAATACTCGAGTCTTGGAGGAGCACAAGGGTTTCTCGGTTCATCCGTTACAGGAGAGCTAGTATGTCCTGACGGTACTGGACATTATCGTCACTATCAGCATGGTTCTATTTATTGGAGCCCTTTAACAGGTGCACATGAAATACACGGACTCATACGTGCAAAATGGGCTGTTCTGGGTTATGAAAGAAGCTTTTTGGGCTATCCTAAAACTGATGAAAGCTCATGCCCTGTATTAGGAGGGAAGTATAACCAGTTTCAAGGAGGTACAATCCTATGGTTTCCTGATTCAGAAGAGGCCTTTGAAGTGCATGGTGCTATACGAAGTAAATGGGGTCAACTGGGATGGGAATCGGGATTTCTTGGATTCCCTGTTACTGATGAACGTACTACACCAGACGGCATAGGAAGATATAACCACTTTCAAAATGGTTCAGTATACTGGAAGCCTTCCATATCCGCCCATGAAGTCCACGGTCTTATAAAAGGCTACTGGGCAAGTAAAGGCTGGGAAAGAAATTCCGAGCTTGGCTATCCAATATCTGATGAAATCCCCACCTCCGAAGGTAGCAAGAACAGGTATAACGACTTTGAAAACGGAGTTGTATTCTGGAAGCATGGAAATGATAAGGCAACTCCATTATCAAAATTAACTATAAATAATGCTAGCAGAACCGCTGGCGAAGTTGTTTCCGAAATAAATAAAATTATAATCCCTGCTTTAACCTCTAATAGTTCTGTATACATAAAGAATGGTCCTTATCTTGCCGAGGTAACTGATTACTCATATGATGGTTCAGCGGTACATAATAGAAGATATAGAATCCATGCGAATATTGGAATAGACGTATCTGCGATGCCTGATCCAACATCAAGTATTGATTTATGGATCGAAATCTCATATGATCGTTCTGATAAAAAAGTGAAGGCTTATCTCACGAATTGGACTGTGCATACTCATGTGCCGTGGCCAACATCAATGGGAGTTAGTGCATCAAGTATTAACAACAAATTCCGAAGTGCCCTAGATCCTATGCTATGGAAACCCAATGTAGTAAGCAGCATACCAGCAGGTATTAATATTCTATCTGTAAAAGTAGTACCAAACGGTGACCTAAATGTATATATTGAACCTGCCTGCTTTATTACAACAGCATGTACTGAAGCAAAAGGGCTTCCCGATGATTGTATAGAACTTGAGACTCTAAGAAAATTCAGGAATGAATACCTTGCAAACCTCCCTGAGGGAAGTGAAATTCTTAATGAATATTCGTGGATTGCACCTCAAGTTGTACATAAAATAAATACCCTTGATAATTCCAAGAGTATTTATGATGATCTATTTGAACGCTTAGTTAGAAAATCTGTGGATTTGATTCAAGCGGGCAAAATGGAGGAAGCTTACGAAAACTATATGTCAATTGTAAATGAATTAAAGAATAAGTATGTGGCTGAATAATTATTAGCTAAACTCTATTCTGCTAAAATATTGTAATAAAGGTATGCTGTTTGTTAAGCATACCTTTATTACAATTAAAATTTGATGTGTCAGGATAACTTATATTCCTAGTCTTCAAGGCTCAATGCTATAAGTTTATCTAAATCCTCAGGCACTTTAAATCCAAGCCTGCGTTTGCTCATTTCTTCATATTCAATGTATTGGTATTTATGAAGCTTTATCCGATTGAGCGAGAGTTTTTGACACATAACAGCTTCAAGCAAGTGACAAAACTCAAATTTCCATATTGTAAACGATGGCTCATAGGTAAATATGTAAGCAATCAACCTTCCAATATCCTTTTCCCTCTCTCCAGTTACTTCCTCTTCAAAATCTACTCCCCATATACCTAGATCATTTACTATGAAATTCCGACAGTTTACATCTCCTCGCAAAATAGATGTATGGTTAAAATCAACCGCTTGATAATATTTCAAAAACCAGTCTGCTAGCATTTCAGAAAGAGTATGTTGCAGCTCTAGTCCAGCATTTTCCTTTTCCATAAGCTCTAGCTTTTCAAGCAGTGTTTGTCCTTCAATATACTCCATCTGTATTTCCATAGAACCTGATGATATTACCTTTGGAACCTTCAAGCCGAAGACATAGAGCTTATTCAGTGTGCGTTCCTCAAATGCTGCTATACCTTCTGAGGGGTACTTCTTGATAACCAGTCCTCTATCTAACAGCACTCTATTGCGTCTGGAAATGAACTCAAGCATCATTTTTATCTCCAAGAGTAACCTTGATAGATGCATTGTCTCGGTACCCATCAAGTTCCTTTACAACCCCAAGAACAGCATTTCTGAGCAAAGCTTGTACAAACGGAACCATACTAATCTCTTTTTCATCTATATACAGTTTGATATTTCCATTACTTATTTTGCATTCACTCCTATGAGAAATACCGGTAAGTATTCTTGTGCCCATTTCAGTGCAGCTAAAACCACAAGCAGAGCAGCATTCAGGTGGAAATGCAGGAAGCTTATCATAAACCTTTAATTCTATGAGATCAACTAGAGAGGTTATATCGGTCATAGCATCAATTGCTTGAACACCTCTAAATTCTCTCATGTCCTTTGAAATTCGTCCCGAAACGCAAAATACATACGGATTCCAACGTTCATCAAGTTCCTGTTCATTGTGTGCGGTCAATATCATCGGATAATTCCCGTTATATACACCTTCCAAAACGACATAATCATAATTGTAGAACTCTAACACCTTTTCAATTTGCAGCTTCTCCTGAAATAGTATGTCTGTCTCATGATATCCAAGTGCTGTTACCAATTGGGAACCTGCTTGCTTGTGGCGATAAGTATTGGTGCCCTCCTTATCCATTTTGAAATCCTCAAAGTGTATTTCCTTAACTGATCCTACCGAATAACCCCTACTGCGCAATTCTGCAATGATTCTTTCAATTGTTGTTGTTTTCCCACTCTGGGTAAACCCAGTAACGCTAAATACTTTCATATTTGCTCCTTTACTTTATAAGAACTTAAACTTTTCAATGAACCACCAGTACAGCATAATGAATCCAAATACCGTAGCTGCTGACATGATAAGTGTATCCACAGATTTCATTTTAAGTGTATAATAGCTGGTTCGCTGAGGATATGCCCGAAAGCCTCTCATTTCCATTGCAATGGCTAAATCCTGTGCCTTCGCTATAGAGCCTGCCACAACAGGCAGCATCAGGTAGCTATATACCTTTATGCGTTTACTCCATTTAATTCTCCCTATATCTACCCCACGTAGCTGCAATGAAATGAGTGCGTCCTTTAACTCACTGCTGAAAACTGGTAAAAAACGAATGGCAATAGACACCATGTATGCAAGCTCATAAGGGACTTTCATCTGTACCATTGCTCTTATCAGAGATCGAGAACCGCATTTAGCCAACAAAGCGCCTCCCATTATTAGAATCGCCAGCCTGCAAAGAACAACTATACCTTTTTCAAGACCGCCCGCAGAGATTATAGTAACATCATAGAAAGCCAGCCACACTCTTCCGCTTGGCTGAAACAGACTTTGCATGATAACAACTATAATGATGACCTGCCACAGTCGCTTGAGCTTCTTGAATACCTTCTGTAAATCAACACCAAAACTAATGGTACAAATAAAAAAGACAATAGTTAGAACCCCTATCATGTACGCCTTTTGCAGTAAAACAGCAAGTATCGACGAGCCGATGGCAATGGTAAGGTATGTGCGCGGATCATAGCATCCTTTAGGCTTCATCATAGATAACCCCGTCTTTCATTTTAAATATCCTGTCTACATGACGATTGACAAATGCGAGGTCATGGCTAATAAGGATGATTCCAATCCCATCAAACAAAAGCTGGTCAATCGTCCTTGAAAGCATTTCTCTTCGAGACTGGTCAAGTCCTGTTGTGGGTTCATCAAGCACAATATATGACGGCTTGTTTGCAAGAATTGCAGCAAGTGCAAGTCTTTGCTTTTCTCCACGACTTAAACGCAGAGTGGAATTATTTGCAATCTGCGTTAAATCAAATCGAGCAAGCATTTCAGCTGTAAGTTCTTCGGCAGCTTCCTTGCTCATGCCCTTTAATGTGAGAGCGAAGCTAATCTCTTCATTTACAATCGGTGCAAATATCTGATGAGAAGGCTCCTGAAATAGATAACCTATTCTACTTCCAATCCATGCTAGAGACTTTTTTGCCGTGTCTTCACCGTCAATCAATACCCTGCCGTATTGAGGACTTATAAGACCTGCAATAATCTTCGACAGGGTTGTTTTACCACATCCATTTGCACCTATCAGTCCTGCACATTTTCCCATATGAAAATCAATTGAAATGTCTTTTATTGAAAAGTTGTTGTCAGGATATGTGTAACCGACATTATCAAGAATAATAAAGCTACCCATTTTCTACACCCCCAACCGGTAATAGATTGAGTATTCTATCTGCTGCTGATAGATTGCTGGCATCGTGATCAACCATAACAAATGTATGACCGTTTCGTTTTAATCGATTAATGCAGTCTAATACCAGTTCTTTACCAACTGAGTCAATCTGTGACATAACTTCATCAAATAGCAATATACGAGGTCTTAAAGCAAGTACGCTTGCAATAGCTACAAGCTGTTTTTGTCCGCCAGAGAGCTTTTCCGGGTGGGTATAGCGATATCTCTCCATTCCTACTATTTGAAGTGCTTCATCAATCCGACTTCCTATTTCTTCTTTTGAAAAGCACAGGTTTTCTGGCCCAAAGGCTATCTCATCCTCTACTGTATCACAAAAAAGCTGGCACTCTGGATTTTGGAACACTATACCAAGTAATGATGCCATCTCGTAACGTGGAATATCAGAGATATGCTTTCCACATATAAATATATCTCCGGTCAATTTGCCTTTAAAGGTTCTGGGAATTATACCGCACATACAATACAGCAATGTACTTTTACCGCAGCCAGAAGGGCCATTTATCGCCAATGCTTCACCCTCATTTACATCAATGTATATATCTCTAAACAGGGGCTCCTTGCCTGGGTATGAAAAGCATAGGTTCTTTGTCAAAAGCACACTCATTTGCTATTGACCTCAAGTAGAAATTTACACCACCGTTGACTGAATTGTTCCTTCACAAGCACCATCATGAATGGTCCCGAGCCTCCGTTTTCTTTGTTTCCAAGAGATTTCCCTCCCTCAGAGGTGACGATAAAACAGTTTTTATCGTCCATAGCTTCGTCTTTTGTTACTGCACTTGCATAACCGTCTGCTGCCATGAAAACAAAGCTTTGTACTCCTTCGCTGTCAGCACTAAGCTTATCAATTATTGCTTTGAACGGAACGCCTTGATACACCTTTGCTTCGGCTGCCTTACCACTACTTTTAAGATTTGTATGGATATCCTGTATACCTATGCTTTGAAGCATAGCCATATCAACTGTATATGTTTTTGATGCAATGTTTATAGTAAATTCCTGGGCATTTTGCATTGCTTTTTTTTCTTCTACAGCTTTGGCATTCAAAGAAGCCAATACGCCCACTAAAACAAATAGAACTACTATAATAATAATTACTATCTTTGTTTGACTGTTTTTCATTTCTGACCTCCAATTATTCCATAAGGCACCAGCATATCATCCTCACAAAATATACCGTGTATGCCGACTTCTCCGCTATTATGCTGTCCATGATCTGCAAGCAAAATGATTTTTCCATGCCACATTGCTGCTAGCTTAGCTGTCATGTCATCAATCTCACGCATTTTTTGTGTAGTTTGCTCGGAATATGGACCAGTTGCGTGTGCTGTATCATCTATACCATGAAAATGAACAAACAAGAGCTTTGGAGCTTGTGAAACAGCATCCTTCGCATTTTCAAACACTTCATCATCAGTGCCATTACTATTCTTATCAGCATTTAACGATGGTTCCAGAGAAGTATTTATAAGCTTTAAATCGCCCTCTATATAAATACATTTATAGCCAGCATCAGAAGCAGCTTTGAACAAATCAGAGCCTATAAGTGCTTTATCCTTTTTAGCGAGGATTCCATTTTCTAAAGGAGGTTTGCCAGTAAGCATTGAAGCAAGAGACACATTGGAAATAGATGGGAATACAGTTACTGCCTGCTGCAAGTCACAGCTGCTAAGATATGGCATGCTACCTGTGGCTTCAGCATTTTTGTACATGTTATACCCAAGTCCATCAAGCAGGATAACAAGCACATTTTCATCCTTTTCCAGAATGTGAAGGCTGTCCCTATATACATCCATAACCGATATTAGAGGAGGATTGGACATAATTCCACTAACATCCTCAATCACATTCTTTCCATCTTCATATACATAATCAATGCGATTTTCACAAAGCTCAAGGCTTCCTTTGCTGCGGTCATAAGCGGCAGCACCATTGTGCCCTGTGATATAAAGATTGTTATATTCTGTTATAAGCCCACTAATCGGTATTCGCTTATGCGGAGTGTATACAGTTACATTAACACCGTTTTTTTCGGAACGTCCCTCAAACTGATTCACATACATAAAGCCTCCTGCTAGAAGCTGTCCAGGAGTTACATACTTGCTGTTATTCAAATCAATAAGTCCTATTTTCCCCAAATCATTTGATATGGCAGCTTCCTTAGTAACAATTATAATTTCAGAGAGTCTTTTTATTTGGCTTGATATAGGATGCTTAGGATTTATACACTCCCATGCATACTCATTTGAAAATGTAATATAACAGTCCTTGGTGGTTGAACCATCTATCCTTGCTGATAGACCATCATCACCCTTTAATATAATATCAAAGCTGTCGGATCTTGGCTTTGCTTGTTCTATTACTTCAGCTAGGCACAATGCATCAACTTTCTCACCGTTACGATCAGCCTTAACCTTGTTAAATCCGTCCAATGATGCAATCTGCTGTGTAGACTCTACATCACCAATGACCGAAAAATGCGGTGTGAAAGACTGCTTTTCTTGGGAGGAACAGGCTGTAACGAAAAGCATCAGTATGAGCATTATGCTAAGCTTCTTCATTTTTCTCTACCTCCCAGGATATAATCCCGATGTGCCTCAGCTGTTTAGCAATATTCCAAGCTACAACGCCGCCGATACCTGCGGATAATGCACTTGCTGCAAGACTTAGAAGCAATGGAACTGTGGGCATGTTAAAAAACACCGAGCCTACAAGCAGTGTTCCCGTAAGGTTGGCAGCAATACAACCTAAAAAACAGCATAACATGCATCGGCCTCGGTGTCCCATTATAAGCATCACAACATCCACGGCTAAGCCTGGAGCGGTGTAGGTTATTAAGCTCATAATGCCATGAGAGCCAGATATTCCCGTAATAATAACAAGAATACCCTGGACTAGACCAGTCAGAGTAGAAGCTCCCAAACGTCCAGTAATGGCTGTTGACAGTACCAGGAAAAGCATGTACATTCCCCCTGCCACCACACCCCCTGGTATATATAAGGGACCTGTTATAATATGAACAAGAGGCACTATGACGCCTTTGATGGCTACACCAACTGCAGCCATCAGTGCAATGATTACCAACTCAAAAATAGACATTTTGCTTATCAGTTTATTTAACATACTCCGCCTCACAAATATTATTTCTACGACTTCAGTCACAAAGTCAATTATTTTGCGTCAATAGTTAGTAGCTGCTTTACCGTAGTATCTGAAGTTAGCCCTGTAAATTTAACAGTAACAATATTTCCTTCAAGGGATAGAACTCCCTTATCTATATCTTTTGCTTTAATCCTAACGCTGTAGCCATCAGTACCTGTAAAGGTATAACCATCAACCTTTTTAAAGCCCATATACTCCAAAGCCGAAGCAAGATTGATTACCGTAGCACCATTTCTCATTTTTTTTGCGAATTTGCTTTCAGCACCACTCATGCTGAACAGAGCCTGTGTACCAACCTTTGCATAAATCAATTTTTTTACACGCATACCTTCCGGGAGATCAGGTCCTATAAACAAAGGTGCATCTTCACCAGAGATTTTGATATATTGTCCACTAAATACCGAATACTTCTCATTCTTCTTCATATCATCTGCTACCAATTGAACGAAATCTGACTTATCAGCAAAGTATTTTTTTAGAATACTATCTATAGAAATCGCTTTATCCTGTGAATCATAGTATTTATAGTCCTCTAGTTTTAGCTGCCTTATCGCTGTTTCTAGTATAACTGCGTTAGTTGCTTCTGAAGTTTCCATCTCACGCATCATTTCTATCTTAGCAATGAATTTCACCCAATACATTGCTCTTTCATCAGGAACAACAATACGTAAATCAACAGGCTCACCGTTTATCTCATAAGCTATGACAACATCACGTTTATGTAAAATATCTGCTGGAATCTCAACCGAGTATCCGTCAGAAGCTGTCGCAACTATTGAATTATATTGCTCCATCGAAGCATTATGCTCCTTCAGTATTGACGAAAGCAGCACACCTTTAGCTGTAATTTCAGATTCATCACCATTGGAGTCAATTGAAACAGCTTTTTTCTCAACGCTCTCCATAGACTTAAGCTCTGCTCCATTTATAACAACTTCATCATTAGATAATCCAATAATCGTAATTGTCTGGCTTCCAGATGCTTCTTCAACATCTGTATATCCAAGCTTTTTCGGATCTTCACCCGCTTGCTTAATGCAATCTGCTACAGCAGTCAGTATAGCCCTGCTCGTCAATGTTGCACCTGTTACAACGTCAACATTAAATGACTGCTCTTTAACAATCTCTTCTGGCAGTTTAGCAATCGCCTTATCGCCATAACCAACAGTTTCATTGTTTTCCAAAACCTTGATGGACTTTATACTGTTTTTATCAAACGAAACCTCAACCTTTATAGGTCCTTCTTTTCCATTTGCAAGAGCCGTATAAGTACCTGATTTGAATTTTAACACAAGTGTACCATCTGCTTCTTTTGAGGCATTCGTACAAGCTGAAAGAGAAGTTGACAGCAACAGTGTCAGTAATATTATCAGTAGAACTTTAACATTTTTACTCATATATCTCCTTTACCTACTTATTAATTATAATTTTGGATGTGTTCTTTACGAATTGATTTCCAGTTCCTTGAACAGGTGTCATCTGAACAGGCCCACTTTTTTCATCTAATAATTCGCCGTCCTTAGCCCATGCAAGTATTGTATCATCATTGGATGCAAGCGTTTTGTCATATTCTGCTGAGAAGCCATCACCCGCTTCAATTGTGATTCCTTTGAAATCCTTGACACCGATGGAGTCTAAGATGTCTTTTAGCTTTACACCTGTGTATTTATTGGTTTTTGTTTCACCTGCTTTATTCTTTATGGTAGCTTCAATTGTAACCGAATTAAGCTTTGCAATGTCACTGGATTTAATCTCAGTAACGCCGTCAACACCAACAACTGCTACCTTCCAATCTCCAATTGCTGCGTTTTCTACACCCGCTTTGTCATCTGCTGCTTGAGTTGTGGTTGGTACAGCAGTATTGTTCTGTGTGTCACTGCTTCCTGTACATGCCGTTAACCCTATCACTAACATCACTACCAGTAAGATTGCACATAAACTTCTCTTGATTTTTCTCATTTCATTACCTCTTTTCAAATTATTTTCGAAAGCCTAAAGGTCTATCGAGTGTTAATATAATACAGAAACTAACCTGTGTGACTGGAAAAAGACAATAAAAAACGTTCTCCAAAAAGAGAACGCACAAAACCACACCAAAAATAAGGGCGGGCTTAGTATCTCCTTTTCACAATGGAAGGCACAGCCGTTTACAGCTATACCCTAACGTCCTCAGCAACATAACAATGTCTTAGCTGCAAAGGATCGGAGAATGTATTAATTTGACAACATTTTAACATACCACAAGAGCAATGTCAATGTGGTGTAATCTATCTTGTATTCGTACCATGGGCTTTTCATAAAAAAGTCCCTACGATATCCTTAATTGCCTTTCTCTCTCTTTCTATGGTTTATCTTATGCTCTCCTATGGAACTAAAATTACTTTTCCACCCAGTCCTTTTTCTAGAATTTCAAACCCTTTTTCAAACTCTTCCAATTTAATAACGTGTGTGATTATAGGCTCCATGTTTAAAAGACCTTTATCTAATAAATTTGACATTATAGTCCACGTGCCATACATTATTCTTCCGTGTATTCCGATAATTTTAGCTTCTTTAAAAACAACCTGCGAGCCAAGATCTATCTCTAGTGGTTTTGATGGCAAACCTATTAATGCTACCGTCCCACCTTTTCTCATGCTTTGAAATCCACCTAATATAGCACTGGTATTGCCTGATGCATCAATAAATGCATCAACACCTATCCCGTCTGTCAATTCTCTAATTTGTTTAGCAGCGTCAACTTCGGCAGAATTGATTGTATGTGTAGCTCCTAATTCTTTTGCTATATTAAGTCTTAAATCATTTATATCAACGGCAAAAATATTAGCAGCTCCAAAAGCTTTAGCTGCATTTACTGCCATAAGCCCTATGGGGCCACATCCTATTACAGCAATATTCTTCCCTGTTGCTTGTATCTCCACACATGACCTAACTGCTGTACCAAGTGGTTCTAATATTGCACCAACATTGGGGTTTATTGACTCAGGAATTTTTACAGCGCACTTTTCTGGTATCTTTGAATATTCAGAGAAACAACCATTTGTATGAACTCCATATATAACTAAATTTGCACATATATGCTGCATTCCATTTTTACATTGATAACACTGACCACAAGGTATATGAGTTTCACATGCTACATAATCCCCTACATTTAAGTTTTTTACTGCTGATCCAACTTCAACAACCACAGCACTACATTCATGTCCTAATACAGTTGGCAGCTCAATTTTTGCATTTTGAGCCCAAGTATTCCAATTATATATATGAAGATCTGTCCCACAAATCGCTGTAGCCTTGATTTTTATTAATACTTCTTCTGGTCCATAAACTGGCATAGGAACTTCTTTTAGACTAGCACCTTTACTAGGATTATCTTTTACTATCGCTTTCATTTAGTTATATCTCCTTATTATTCATCTGAAAATAACCAATTTTATTTTATTTTAAATAGATTAAATCCACTTTCTTCATCAAAACTCCTGTGAAGTTCAACATTATCAATTTCATGAATTACGATTTCAGCTGTAACTGCGATATCATTTCCACCATCTATAAAGTGGCCGCCGAATACTCTCATATATTTATCACTTACCAGCATATGAAGATGTACTGATAAATCACCTGTTGCATCATCTAACCCAATAGTGCCTTGGCTAGCAAGCATTTCTAAAGGTCCTTCTAAGATAATAGGCTCACTATACTTAATTCCTAGTTTTGTACCTTCGCCTGAAATAGCATATATAAATCTTCCAGTATTAAGGCTTCCTATAATACTTACAATATATCCATTCTTAACTCCATGAGAGCTACAGACTTCTTTTATACCTGTTATCAAATCTATATCCTTTGGTATTCTACCAACTATAATACGTTTAATACTTGACTCTTTGGTATGTTCTCTTATATTCATAATCTCAACTCCTATTATTTAATACCCATTGCAGAAGGTAAGAATAATGTTATCTGTGGAATATAAGTTACTAACAACAACACAATTACTGATGCAATTACAAAAGGAATTACCTTAATCGATATTTCCTTAAGACTTATTTTAGATACTCCACACGCAACATATAGGTTTACTCCAACTGGAGGTGTAACCATTCCTATAGCAAGGTTCATAGTCATAACAACTCCCAACAACACTGGATCATATCCTAATTTCAATGCAACAGGGAGCATAATTGGTGTGAAAATGTATAAAGCTGATGTTGCATCTACGAAACATCCTGCTATTAGCAATATTATATTCAGTATAAACAGAAATACAAATTTACTACTTGACACACTAAGTAGGAACTGACTAGCCATATCTGCTATGCCTTCTGTTGTAACGAACCATGCAAAGAAACTGGCACATGCTACGATAAACATTACAACTGCTGATCCAATGGCGGATTCTCTCATCAGATTATATAACCCTTTTAATGAAATTTTCTTGTATATAAACACACCTACCACTATTCCATAAACTGCTGCTACCGCAGCTGCTTCTGTAGGTGTAAATATACCTCCATATATTCCGCCTAGGATGATGACTGGCATCAAAAGTCCCCAGATTGCATCTTTAAATGCTATCATTACTTCTTTAAAAGTAGCTTTTTCCTGCTTCGCAATGTTCATTTTCTTTATTAAGAATAAACTGACTATTATCAAAGCTGTTCCCATCAATAGACCTGGCACAATTCCAGCTATAAATATCTTGCCTATTGAAACTCCTGCGATTGCTCCATATACAACGAAAGGAATACTAGGTGGAATAATTACGCCGATAGAACCAGCAGTAGCCATCAAGGCCGAGGGCATACCCTTGCCATAACCTGCCTTTACCATAGCTGGAATTATTATAACTCCAAGTGCAGCAACAGTGGCTGGACCCGAACCTGATATAGCAGCAAAAAAACACGATGTAATAACACAAACAATAGCCAAGCCACCTTTTTTATGACCAACAACTTTATTAGCTAAGTCTATTAATTTATCAGATATGCCTGCTTTTTCCATGGTATTACCTGCTAATATGAAGAAAGGTATAGCTAATAATGTAAACTTACCAATACCCGCATAAATAGTCATAGGGAACAAATCCAAGGGTAATCCTGCTGCTATCATAGCAATAATGGCAGATACCCCTAAGCTTAATGCAATTGGTACATTTAAAAGTAGAAGTATAGCAAAGGATAGAAATAATATTGCAGCTCCTGACATTATTTCGCCTCCTTATTTCTAAACATTTTAATTGTAAACTGAGTATATCTTAAGAAAATAAAAATACCACCTACTGGTAAAGTCATGCCAAATATCCATTCTGGCCAACCCAGCGAGGGTGTCTTAATACCCATTTTTTGTTCCGCAGCAACCATAACGAAGCCATACTTAACCAAAAAGTAGCAGAAAAATGTGGCAACTACCCAAGTAAATAAAACAACATATTTTTGATATCTTTGAGGTATAAAATCAGTAATGGCACTTAAACCTAAATGTCCGCCTTTTTTTGCTACCACAGCAGCTCCCAATAAA
The DNA here is from genome assembly GCA_049684915.1 of Lutisporaceae bacterium. Taxonomy (GTDB): domain Bacteria; phylum Bacillota; class Clostridia; order Lutisporales; family Lutisporaceae; genus GWB2-37-7. The sequence goes on from JBAVGO010000188.1 coordinate 27,708, forward strand.
CTTATCAGTATAAACATTATAGTAGTTATTTCTTCAAGGAATGATATTGACATATGTAATACCTTCCTTGAAAATACATTTGCTACTGTGATAAATGTCATGATAGTTAATCCTGAAGCTATAATATATTGTTCAAAGTTATCTAAAAACTCTTTCAACTTATTACCTCCGATCTAAATTGCTATAAAGTAGTGTTTAGATAAGTCCTACACGCATGCACGACTTATCCTTTTTTGAACAACACTATTATCTAAAAGCGTCAATTAGTTCTTTGCCCATGATTGGCTCATATTCTGTATAAACAGGTTTAACTTTTTCAATGAAAGGTTTCATTTGTTCTTCTGTCAATGTAGTTACTACCATTCCCTTTGCAGCAAAATCTTGCGTTTGTTTAGCTGATAGTTCTCTGTTCAGGTTTCTTTGGAATTCATTAGCTTCTTTTGCAGCCTGTATGATTATATCTTGTGTTGCTTTATCGAAGCTATCAAATCTTGCTTTATTCATACCAAGTATTATTGAATCGTACGAGTAATTCCAAACTGTCATATATTTTTGTACTTCATTTATTTTTGATGAGTTGATAACGTCTGTAGGATTTTCTTGACCATCAATTGTTTTTTGTTGTAGAGCCGTAAATACTTCGCCAAAGTTCATTGTTATTGGGTCAGCACCTAGAGCTTTATATAGTGATATAAACATCTTGATTCCAGGAATTCTTAATTTTAAGCCCTTTATATCATCAGGAGTAGCTATAGGTCTTTTACTGTTTGTGATTTGTCTGAACCCGTTTTCTCCAAAACCAAGTCCTACTATACCCTTTTCCAACAGTAATTTGTTTATAGCTGTTCCTCCTGCTCCACTTAATTTTTCATCAGCAGTAGCTATATCTGGAATTAACCATGGTAAACTTATAACGCCAAATCTTTCATCTGTTATTGAATATATTATATTTGAGTGGTAAGTAAAATCAACTGCACCTGATATTAGCATTTCTATGCCCTTACCTTGGCTTCCGCCTGCAAGCTGCTCATTAGGATATACTTTTATTTCTACATTGCCATTTGTTCTTTCTTTAACAAGGTCAGCAAACTTATTTGCACCTTTTGTCCATGATGAAGTATCAGAAGTAGTTGTACTCATCTTTAATTGAACTTTCTTAACTGTAGGTGCTGGTGTAGTTCCTCCTGGTGTTGGTGTTGCTGCTGGTTTACATCCTGCTATAGCTAAAATAAATATAAGTAACATTGATACAATAATAGCTAACTTTTTATTCATTTTATTTCCTCCTAATTTTTTATTTTTTGTTTAAATATTTTAGTAACAAAAGATCCTGTGAAATCTCAAAATACAACTCTATAATTAATGGGACTATCCTCTCCTTTCCAAATTTGTATTCCAGTTCCTCGAATTGTCGAAATATTTCTTACCATATAGCAATATTTTCACCTACTATAAACACTTGTATTCGGTAATAATTCATTTAATAGCACAGCCAAAACTTGTTTTATTTTACAAAAGCTTCCCCTGCATGATACGAGCTTCTTACTAGGGGAGAAGAGGCTACATATAGGAAGCCCATTTCTTCAGCTTTCTTTTTATACTTTTCAAAGACTTCTGGACTTACATATTCTATCACTGGATGGTGTTTTTTTGACGGTGCAAGGTATTGACCGATTGTAACTATATCGCATCTGAATTTATGAAGGTGTGATAGTAGTGTTATTACCTCTTCTTGGGTTTCACCTAAGCCCACCATAAAACCTGATTTTGAGTAAATGTAGGGATCCATTTCCTTCACTCTTTTAAGAAGCTCCAATGTGCGATCATAATTAGCCATAGGTCTAACCTGGGGATAAAGCCTTTTTATAGTTTCAATATTATGATTGATTACTTTAGGCTTAGCCTTAACTACTTTGTACAAAGCATCCCTATCACCTTGAAAATCCGGGATAAGAACCTCTACATCTGTATTAGCGGAGGCGTCTTTTACTGCTTCAATAACCTTTGCAAAATGACTTGCCCCTCCATCTGGAAGATCATCCCTAGTTACTGATGTGATTACTACATATTTTAAACCAAGTAGTTTTACTGCTTCTGCTACATGAAAAGGCTCCTGTGTGTCCAAAGTTTCTGGTGCATTTTTACTAACAGTGCAAAATGTGCAATTTCTAGTGCATTCTCTTCCAAGAATCATAAATGTTGCTGTCTTTTTACCAAAACACTCCATAAGATTTGGACAATTCGCTTCCTCGCAAACGGTATGAAGGTTTAGCTTCTGCAACATACTAACTACATTCTGCATATCCAAACTGCTGGAAGTTTTAATTTTTAGCCAATCTGGTTTCTTATCTTCCATTAGATAATCCCTCAAGCTTTTTTAAAAATACTTCTTTTTCTATAATTTCATGTTCTATATTGAATAAAGTAGTAAAGTGTTTAATAATATGATTCATTACTATATCCATGTCCTGTGCTTCCCCCAACAATTCTTCCAATGATGTTACTCCCTTATCCGCAAAACCGCATGGATTAATCCATTTGAAGTGTTCTAAATTGGTGTTTACATTCAAAGCAAATCCGTGCATAGTAACCCAGTGTTTAACAGTGCAGCCAATGGCCGTAATCTTATCGTTTCCAACCCAAACACCTGGGAATCCTGGCTTTCTATCTGCACTTAGTCCATATTCTACCTTCATCAACCTAATTGAGGTTTCCTCAAGCCTTCTGACATAATCCTTAACATCTTTGCCATAGTGATTCAAATTTAAAATAGGGTAGGCCACTAATTGCCCCGGGCCATGATAAGTTACATCGCCACCTCTGTTGCTGCAAAAAACTCTAACCCCCATTCCCCTAAGTACATCCTCATTTATTAGAATGTTATTTTCTTTTCCATTTATCCCTATTGTTAATACAGGAG
>JBAVGO010000189.1:0-54193 GCA_049684915.1 Lutisporaceae bacterium
GGTAGTACAAAAATGGCTAAGCTTACAATAAAGATGGATGTAGATAAAAAGCTAGTTGAACTTTTAGACTACAGAAAATCAGAAATAATTGATAAGATAAATCTAATAATGCGAGGAAAAACTGACCAAGACTTAGAAGGCGTTGAAGGACAGTTAAAGGTAAAAACTGAAATTCGCGATGCTATTAAAAAGATTATTTCCACAGAAAAAAAGATTGAAGTATTTGTAGAAGAATTAATAGTGCAAGGATAATTTGATTTTGTTCTAAAGGGAGGTGACCAAAGTGTCCGAGGTTCTATCCCAAAATGAAATAGATGCTCTTCTAAGTGCATTAAACTCTGGAGAGATTTCAGTTAGTGAGATTGAAGAGGTTAAAGAAGAGCGTAAAGTAAGAGAATATAATTTTAAGCTTCCGAACAAATTTGCAAAGGATCATACAAGAACTTTACAGATCATGCATGAAAACTTTGCCAGGCTGCTACAGACCTATTTGTCCGGATTTTTGCGCACTTTGGTTCAAATAGAGGTTATATCTGTTGACCAGTTGACTTATAATGAATTTACAAATTCCATGCCCAATCCATCAGTACTAGGAATAGTAGATTTTTCACCATTAACAGGCTCTATTATAATACAGATGGCACCAAACACAGCTTTTGCAATGATTGAGAGGGTACTAGGTGGATCAGGTAATGCCTATGAAAGAGCAAGAGGTTTTACAGAGATAGAATTAACTTTAATGGATAAGATATTAGGACAAATGATAGCTTACATGAGAGATCCATGGAAAAATGTTATAGATCTTAAACCAAAGCTAAAAAAAATAGAAACAAATCCTCAGTTCACACAAATTATGTCTCCAAATGAGACTATTGCGTTAATAACTCTAAATGCTAAGGTTGGCAATATTGATGGAATGATACATATTTGTATCCCTCATTTAGTAATAGAACCAATAATTCCGAAGCTAAGCACTAAATTTTGGTTTTCTGGAATTACGAAAGAAATTTCAAGTAATGAATTAAAGATAATAGAGAAAAAAATTGAAACCACACTACTACCTGTTACTGTAATATTAGGTGTATCAGAAATAACTGTAGGAGATTTTATTGAGCTGCGTGTTGGTGATGTAATAAGCTTAGATACTTCAGTAGGAGAAGATTTGAAGGTTCTAATAGGAAGTAATCATAAGTTTTATGGTAAACCAGGGCTTAAGAAAAATAGAGTTTCAGTAAAAATTATAAACACTAAAATGAAAGGAGATGATTTAGATGAGTGATATGCTGTCACAAGAAGAAATTGATGCGTTGCTTAGGGGAGATAGTGTAGTTCCTCAACCAGATTCATCTTCAGATACTCAAACAATTGTTCAAACGCTTACTGCTGAAGAAAAAGATGCTCTTGGTGAAATAGGAAATATAAGTATGGGTACTTCGGCAACCACCTTATATACCCTACTAAACCAGAAGGTTAGCATTACAACACCTAAAGTGGATGTTCTAACATTGGATGAACTTGCCGGTGATTATCCGATACCATATGTTGCTGTGCAAGTGGAATACAAGGAGGGTTTAGTAGGCTCCAATCTGTTGTTAATGAAGGAAACCGATGTAAAGATTATTACGGATTTGATGATGGGTGGAGTGGGTAATATAAGTGATGAGCCTATTTCGGATCTTCATCTTAGTGCAATAAGTGAAGCGATGAATCAAATGATAGGATCCTCATCTACTTCTCTTGCTGGGATGTTTAATAAAAGAATAGACATCTCTCCACCAAAAGCTTTCTCTATGCTTTCTAATGATCTGTCAGTAATAAAGAATTATGTATCCGATGAGCAGGTTGTTAAAATATCTTTTAGAATGGAGATTGGTGATGTAATAGATAGTGAAATAATGCAAATATTACCTTTTGATTTTGAAAAGACCATGGTTTATAACCTATTTAACAATATGAACGTTACAAAACAATCACCGCCAGCTCAGACTAAGACTCATGAGTCAGTTCCTGCGGCACCAAAGCAACAACCAAAGGTTCAAATGAAGCCTACACAAAGCGAAGTCGTAGAATATGAACAAATAGATTATGAAGAACCAAAAAGAAGTCAGGCACCATTTAAAGATGAATCAAAAATGGTAAATGTTCAGCCTGTACAATATCAATCCTTTGAAGATACTCAATTATCAAATGAAAAAGAAAGCATCGCTATGATAAGAGATATTCCTTTGGAGGTTACTGTGGAGCTTGGAAGAACTAAAAAGCTTATAAAAGACATACTGGAATTTGGACCTGGTACTATACTTGAGCTGGATAAGCTTGCAGGTGAGCCTGTAGATATACTGGTAAACGGTAAGTATGTCGCCAAAGGGGAAGTTGTTGTTATTGACGAGAGCTTTGGAGTTAGAATTACTGATATCATAAGTACATCAAAACGTTTAACAAAAATTCAATAGTTATTTTACTGTAAGGGGGATTAACAAATGGCAAATGGAATTTTAATAGTTGATGACGCAGCTTTCATGAGAATGATGATAAAGGATACATTATCTAAAAATGGTTTTGTTATCTGCGGAGAAGCAGAAAATGGATTGAAGGCTGTAGAGAAATTTAAAGAAATAAACCCAGACTTAGTAATAATGGATATTACAATGCCTGAGATGGATGGAATACAAGCAGTGAAAGAGATTAAAAAAATAAATCCTGCTTCAAAAATAATCATGTGTTCTGCTATGGGTCAGCAAGCTATGGTAATAGAGGCAATTCAAGCAGGAGCAAAAGATTTCATTGTTAAGCCTTTCCAACCTGATAGAATTCTTGAAGCGGTGAAAAAGGCACTTGCGTAACAGTAAGGAGTAGAAATGCATATGAAAGCATTTAGATATTTTATAATACCAGTGGGTTTTGTTTCAATTTTAATCAGTAATGTTTATGCTAATACATCAGTTTACTTAAAACCCTTTAGTTTTTTTATACTTCAAAGCGGCATAAATAGTTTTTTTAAAACAGTTTATTATTTAGTAATGTTTGCATTAATACTTGCTGCCGCTTATTATGTTACTAAGTTTCTAGCTCGGAAGGGTATGGTACAAGGTAGAACTAAAACTATGAAGGTCATAGAAAGTATGCCTTTAGGAGTTGATAAGAGCTTACACATAGTTAAAGTAGGAGCACAGTTTTTTTTAATTGGCAGTGCATCAAAAAATATGTTTATGATTAGTGAGTTGGAAAAGGACAAGCTTTTTCAAAATCAAGAGAATGAGGAAATTAATCTTGATGAAATTGAAAGCTGCGAAGACAGCACTAGAACAAAGGATTTTGGAGCTTACCTAAGCTCAGCGAAGCAAAGTCTAAATAAACTAAAATCTATGGTAAGGGGTAGCAATGGCAATGAATAATAAAAAAATTTTATTGAAAGTCCTAGTATTTGCAATAATATTTGCAATGACTTTGTCTATAATTGTTTTGGCTGAGCCGTCGCTGCCAATACCCAAAATAGGTTTAAATATTGACACTGCAGATAATCCTGAGGATGTAGCATTAAGTCTGCAGATATTATTTTTATTAACAATTTTATCCCTTGCACCAGCTTTACTTATGATGGTTACCTCGTTTACGAGAGTAATAATTGTATTATCCTTTACCAGAAATGCATTAGGTACTCAACAAATGCCGCCAAATCAAGTATTGATAGGACTGGCGTTGTTCATTACTTTATACATTATGAATCCTGTAATTGTAGATATCAATGCAAATGCGTACCAACCATATATTAAAGGAGAAATTACACAAGAAGTTGCCATTACTAAGGCTATGGATCCAATCAGGAATTTTATGCTGAAGAATGCACATGAAAAAGACTTGGCGTTATTCTTAAAGCTAGGAGAAAACGCTCAACCTATAAACTCTCAAGACATTCCTAATACAGCATTGATACCTGCTTTTATTATCAGTGAATTAAAGACTGCCTTTATAATTGGCTTTTATTTATATATACCTTTTATCATGATCGATATGGTAGTAGCCAGTACTCTTATGTCAATGGGTATGATGATGCTTCCGCCAGTAATGATATCTCTGCCTTTCAAGCTTTTGTTGTTTGTAATGGTGGATGGGTGGAATTTGATTGTAAAAGCTCTAGTTACGAGCTTTCAATAGTAAAGGGTGGTAGTTATGAATCAAGAGATGGTTATTGATTTGGGAGTAGAAGCTATTAGGGTAGCTTTAATGGTTTCCGCCCCAATATTGTTGCTGGGTCTATTAGTAGGTCTTATCGTAAGTATTATACAGGCGACTACTCAAATACAGGAAGCTACCCTTTCGTTTATACCAAAGCTTATAGCTATTGCTTTGGCTTTGTTGATTTTTGGGCCTTGGATGATGAACATGATGTACAGTTTTACTGTAAATCTGTTTGAAAACATTCCAAACTATATTAAGTAAGCCATGAACGATATATTATATATATTAATGGATAAATTTACTGTATTTATACTTGTTCTAGTAAGAATGAGTTCTTTATTTGTTATAACTCCTGTATTTGGAAGCAGAAATGTACCTGGTTATTTAAAGATTGCCTTTGCTTTTTTCTGTAGTATCATTTTAACTACCTTGTTAAAAGATGTAACTGTAGAATATGTAAATCTCTATGGATATGCGGGCTTAATCTTAAAAGAGCTTGCCATAGGCGTAATATTAGGTTATACAAGTAATCTTGTGTTTTCTGCCTTGTATGTTGCAGGACAGATTATTGATACTCAAATAGGCTTTGGCATGGTAAACGTACTAGATCCAATGCACGATACTCAAGTGCCTTTAACAGGAAATTTTATGTATATTATCAGTTTGGTATTTTTCCTAATGATAAATGGACATCATATACTGCTTACAGCATTGTTTAAAAGCTATAATGTTCTTCCTATAAACAGCTTTGCTTTTAATGATGTACTTTTTAACAATCTACTTAATGTTTTTTTTGAAACCTTTGCAATAGGCTTCAAAATAAGCATACCAATTTTAGCTGCATCATTACTTACTGAGGTTGCATTGGGCATATTAGCAAAGACTGTTCCACAAATGAATGTATTTGTAGTAGGTATGCCCCTTAAGTTAGGGGTAGGTATACTCACATTTATTGCTATGATACCTATGCTTATAAGCACTTTGAATGTAATGTTTGACAAAATGTATGGCTATATATATTTAATAATAAAAAGTATGGCTAAAGGGTGATATAGTTGTTAGAATTTGAGTTCATTATCAACCTACAGCTTTTTGCTGAAGAGAAGACTGAGTCTGCTACTCCTAAAAGAAGGCATGAAGCGAGAGAAAAAGGTCAAGTAGCAAAAAGTAGAGAGCTTGTAACAGCAGTACTTTTGTTAGCAACTTTTCTAGCAATGAGGATTTTTGCAGATAGTATTATAAAAAATCTCACAGATATGCTTAGGTTCTTTATTAGCTCTCCTGTAGAAATAGAAAATGCAGTAAAGATGAGCGATTTGACAAAAATATATATATATTGCGTATTAGTGTTTGCGAAGGCAATGGCACCAGTACTTATGATTACTGCTTTGGTGGCAATCGTTGCAAATTATCTACAAGTAGGTTTCATGTTTACTTTAAAGCCTCTTATACCTAAGTTTAATAAGTTAAACCCTATAGAAGGTTTTAAAAATATAGTATCAAAGAATGCATTTGTTGATTTTTTAAAGTCTATGATGAAGGTTGCTATCATAGGGTATATCATTTTCAATTATTTAAAACAGAATTTCGTTGTTATACCGAAGCTTTTAGCTATGGATATGATGGCTACTGCCAGTTTTATTGGCAACACAATAGTTAATACAGGGGTAAGAGTTTCAATAGTATTATTTATATTAGCAATTTTTGATTATGGCTACCAATTCTGGCAGTTTGAAAAGAATTTAAAAATGTCAAAACAAGAAATTAAAGAAGAATATAAGATGTCAGATGGAAATCCTCAGATAAAAGCAAAGATTAGAGAAAAGCAAAGACAAATGTCTCTAAGAAGAATGATGACTGAAGTGCCTAAGGCAGATGTAGTAATCACGAACCCGACCCATTTTGCTATTGCAATAAAATATGATGCTAGTAAATCCGAGGCACCAATGGTGATTGCTAAGGGCAAGGATCTAATAGCACAGAAGATAAAAGAAATAGCTAAGGAAAATAAAGTACCAATAGTAGAGAATAAGCCTTTAGCACAGGTCTTATACAAAACAGTTGATATAGGTGGAATGGTGCCTGCAGAACTATACAAGGCAGTTGCAGAAGTGCTTGCATTTGTTTACAACTTGAAGAATAAGTAATAAATTTAGCAAAGGAGGATGACCTATGGGAAAATATGGCGATGTAATTGCAATAGGTATAGTCGGAATAATTTTAATGATTATAATACCACTGCCCAGCATAATGCTTGATGTAATGCTAACATTGAATATTTCACTTTCAATTGTCATCTTTCTTATTACAATGTATATTAAAGAGCCTTTGGAGTTTTCTGTTTTTCCAACTATGCTATTAATAACTACTTTATTTAGAATATCTCTAAACTTCTCTAGTACTAGACTGATACTGGGAAAGGGCGATGCAGGTGATGTAATAGATACCTTTGGAAACTTCGTTACCGGAGGTAATATGGTAGTAGGAATAGTAATGTTTTTAATACTTGTAGTAGTACAATTCATGGTTATTACTAAGGGTTCAGAAAGAGTTGCAGAGGTTGCAGCAAGATTTACATTAGACGCTATGCCTGGAAAGCAAATGGCCATTGATGCAGATTTGAATTCTGGACTTATAAATGATCAACAGGCGAAAGAACGCAGAAAGAAGGTACAGCGTGAAGCTGACTTCTATGGAGCAATGGATGGAGCTAGTAAGTTTGTAAAAGGCGATGCCATAGCAGGTATAATAATAACTATTATTAATATAGGTGCAGGTTTTTTTATAGGTATGTTTCAAATGGAATTATCGGCAGGAGAAGCTGCAACTAAATTTATGATTTTAACAATCGGAGATGGTCTTGTAAACCAGGTACCAGCCTTATTTATATCTGTTGCAGCCGGCATGGTGGTTACAAGAGCAGCCTCTGAGTCAAATCTTGGAACAGATGTAATTAAGCAATTGTTTTCACAGCCTAAGACATTATATTTTGCAAGTGCAATTTTGTTTATATTAGCATTTATAGGGTTACCTCCTGTACCTAACATTATTTTAGCAGTAGTTTTATCTTTTGTTGCATATACCCTACAAAAGACTTTAAAGGAATCTGAACGTGAAGAGGAAATAAAGGCTCAGGATATAGAGGTAGAAGAAATTAGGAAGCCAGAAAACGTAATGACGTTGCTACAGGTAGATCCTATTGAGTTAGAGTTTGGATATGGGATAATACCTTTAGCTGATGCAAATCAGGGAGGCGACCTACTTGATAGAGTGGTAATGATAAGAAGACAGTGTGCCCTAGATTTAGGAATGATAGTTCCGGTAATAAGACTAAGAGACAACATACAGCTTAAACCTAATGAATATATTATAAAAATTAAGGGTATAGAAGTTGCAATGGGTGAGCTCATGTTTGACCATTATATGGCCATGAATCCCGGCACAGCAGATATTGAGCTGGAGGGTATAAAAACCATAGAACCAGCCTTTGGATTACCGGCAGTATGGATTAGCGAGGATCAAAAGGAAAGGGCTGAAATGCTGGGTTATACAGTAGTAGATCCGCCATCCATTGTTGCAACACATCTTACAGAAATTGTTAAGATTCACGCCCATGAGTTACTAGGAAGACAAGATATACAAAAGCTTGTAGATAACTTGAAGGAATCATACCCTGCCTTAGTGGATGAGGTAGTACCTAAAATGCTTTCTATTGGTGAAATACAGAAGGTACTTGCAAATCTCCTAAAGGAGAGTGTCTCAATTAGGGATATGGTTACTATTATGGAGACCTTAGCTGATTATGCACCTATGACCAAGGATTCTGATATGCTTACAGAATATGTTAGACAAGCCTTGAGAAGGAGCATTACGAAGCGCTTTATTATAGATAATAAAGCAAAGGTTATAACCTTAGACGCAGCTTTGGAGCAAAGCATAATGGATGCAGTACAGCAAACAGAGTACGGTGCTTATCTGAACTTAGATCCACAAAGAATTCAAGACATATACAACAGTCTGTCAAGGGAAATACAAAAATTTTCAAACATTGGAGAACAACCATTGGTTTTGGCATCACCTGTTGTTAGGATATACTTTAAGAAGCTGACAGAGCAGGTAGCTCCAGGACTTACTGTACTTTCATACAATGAATTGGATCCAGCAGTTGAGGTACAATCAATAGGAGTGGTGAGATTATAATGAGGGTAAAAAGGTATGTAGGTGAAACTGCACAAGAAGCAATGAATAAAGTAAGGCTAGATCTTGGTCGCGATGCAATAATATTAAATACAAGAAAAATTAGAAAAAAGGGCTTAGCAGGCATTTTTTCTAAACCCCTTATTGAAGTAGTTGCAACTATTGATAATGACATAACAAGCAAGCCGGCAAGATTGGCACAAGAAAAGGCAGTTATAAATGGCTATAAAAGAAATCCAGAGCAAGAGTATGATGCATCAAGCTTTATAAGCGAACTAAATGCTACACTAAATCAAAGCAAGCAATCTACTCAACCTATTGCTAACAGCTTCAATGTAGAGGCAAATGAGGAAATTTTATTTGCTGTGCAGCAGCCAATACAAGCACTTAAAAAAAATATTTCTGAAGCGAATAATACAGAGCTTATTGAAAATTATAACCCTGCACAAATCAATGAGTTAAAGGACATGATAAGCAAGGTTTATGATGCAGTTAAGCTCGATTATGAAAGCAGTAAGCTATCAGAAGTATCAAAGACTTTTTTAGAGAAGCTTGAACGAAATGAAGTAGATAAAGTCATTCTTAATGATCTAAAGGAAGATTTAATTGAGCGCCTCGGTATTGAGGAACAACAAGACTCAGATGCTGTAAGAATGATTATTTATGATATTTTAAACAGCTATATAAAAGACCCTGAGCCATTTTCAGACAGTAACGGCAGACGAGTAATTGTTTTTATTGGCCCTACTGGCGTTGGTAAGACAACCACGTTAGCAAAGCTGGCCGCAAACCTAGTATTAAATGAGAAGAAAAAGGTAGGACTTATTACTTCTGACACATATAGAATTGCTGCGGTAGAGCAGCTTAAGACTTATAGCGAAATAATAGGGATACCTTTATCAGCAATTTATTCCTCATCAGAGATATCTGGTGCAATAAACAGCTATAAGGATAAGGACATTATTTTGATAGATACAGCTGGTAGAAGTCATAAGGATCAATATCAATTAATGGAACTAAAGTCACTGCTAAAATTTAATACAAATTTTGAGATATATCTTGTTATTAGTGCGACTACTAAATTTTCTGATTGTATCGAGATAATAAAAAGTTATAGTTTTCTAGATGATTATAAGCTATTGTTTACAAAACTGGATGAAACATCAACTATAGGTGTACTTTTAAATGTTGCCTATATTACGAAGAAAGCAATTTCTTATATTACTACAGGACAAAGTGTTCCAGATGATATAGAAATAGCTGATAAAGAGAAAATCATTAATAGTTTAATAGGAGATTATAAATATGAAAGATCAAGCTGAAAAATTGAGAGAAATTATTAATGATATAAAGACATATAGTAAGCAATCAGCTAGTATGTCATCAAACTCAACTTCTGAAGCGAGGGTTATAACAATTACAAGCGGTAAAGGTGGTGTAGGCAAGACCAATTTTACAGTTAACCTTGCCATAAAGCTTTCACAAGCTGGTAAACGGGTTATTATCATTGATGCAGACCTTGGACTTGCCAACGTAGATGTCATAATGGGTAAAATGTCTAAATACAATTTGTCCGATGTTATAAAAAACAACAAAGATATCTTAGATATATTAGAAGAGGGACCTAACGGAGTTAAGTTTATATCAGGCGGCTCAGGGGTACAAGAGCTTATAAGACTAAACAAAGCACAGCTTGTAGATTTGCTAATAAAGCTGGGAAAGCTGGACTATGAGGCAGATATTATACTTATTGATACAGGTGCAGGTCTCTCAGACAACGTACTTAGCTTTGTACATGCAGCAAAAGAGGTAATACTTGTTACTACACCAGAACCAACCGCTATAACCGATGCTTACGCCTTAATTAAAACAATCTTCGCTAAGGATTCCTATAAAATCATAAAGATTGTTGTTAATAGAGTTGATGATGAAAAAGAAGCAAGTAATATATTAGAGAAGCTATGTCAGGTAACAGAAAGATTCATCGGACTTAAGCTGCAGAAATTAGGTTTTATAATGAATGACAGCTGTGTATCAAAATCTGTAAAGATTCAACAACCCTTTGTACTTAATTATACAAAATGTGAAGCTACTAAAAATATTACAGATATTGCCAATATTTTGTTAAATAACGAAGGTGAAATGTCAGGCTCATCAGGCTTCAAAATGTTTATAAATAAATTAACTAACATTTTTAGCTAATAAATTTCATAATCTGCCAAAATATTGTATAATAATAGATAAGAATTATAAAACATAGTTTTATTGAAGCTTTTAGATGCAAATAACTTACAGCAGATAATGAGACTATAGGGGAGAGAAACAAATGCAGGATAAAAATAAATTTTTAATCCCTGGAGAAAAAATAAATCTAGTTGTACTGGATGAATATAATAATTGCCAATATTTAAGCAAGGTAGTACAGGTTCATGAAAATGGTACAATTGATGTATTGATTCCAATTTCAAAAAAACAAATGCTATACATAAAGAAGGATACTATTTTAAATGTAATAGCAGCACGAGAGAGTGCTATATATGAATTCAAAGCAAAGCTAGTTAATAAGCTATTTGGAAAAGAGCCATTGTTACAATTGGAGAGAGTTTCCGAAGTAATAAAAATTCAAAGAAGAAATTATTACAGACTAAAGGTTTTAAAATCAATTAAAGTTAGAAGAGTAGTAAACATAAAGGAAAAGTTATATGAGGAATATTTCAGTGCATCTTTAGTCGATTTAAGTGGAGGAGGTATTGGAATTAACAGTATTAATAAATTGGAAGAAAACGATATAGTTGAAATCAACATGGAATTGAATTCTAATACAGTTAATATGTTTGGTAAAGTAGTTAGAATTGAATTACTATTAAATAACAAACAAGAAATGTACAACTATGGTATACATTTTGAAAAAATAACTGAGATAGATAGAAACAGTATTATGAGGTTTATATTTGAAGAGCAAAGGAAGCTGGCTAAGAAGGGGTTGATCTAATATGAATACACCAAAGAAAAAGATTAAGGTGTTGGTAGTAGATGATTCCGCGTTTATGAGAAAGGTTATAAGTGACATACTTGCTAACTCCGAAGATATTGAAGTTGTTGGAGCTGCGAAGAACGGCAGAGATGGTGTTTATAAGGCAAAAGTATTGAAACCGGATGTAGTAACGTTGGATGTTGAAATGCCAGTAATGGATGGATTGTCAGCGTTAACAGAGCTTTTACAATTAACCCCTGCTCCGAAGGTAATAATGCTTTCCAGTTTGACCAACAACGGAGGAGAGATTACTATAAGAGCATTGGAAGCAGGTGCTGTCGACTTTGTAACAAAACCGACCTCATCTATAATACATTTTGATATAGAAGATATAAAAGAGGATTTAATCAAGAAGATAAAGAATTCTATATATTCAAACACCTTAAACTTTAGTAGATATAGTAATATATCATCAAAATTAAAAAACATAAATGATGCATACACAAAAACTTGTCCAGTACAGCAAAGCAATCTAAAACACATTGTTTGTATAGGAATTTCTACCGGTGGACCTAGGGCGCTTCGAGAAGTAATTACGCAGCTTCCCGCTGATTTACCTGCAGCAGTACTTGTAGTACAGCATATGCCGTCAGGTTTTACAAAATCCTTAGCTACAAGATTAGATGCATTGTCCAATATAAACGTTAAGGAAGCAGAGGATGGAGATATTCTAAAACCAGGATGGGTTTATATAGCTCCAGGAGATTTCCAAATGATGCTAAATAAGAAATCAAGCGATTATCGCATAAATATAAATCAAGATCCGCCGATGTCAGGTCACAGACCGTCAGTAAATTACATGATGAATTCCGTTGCAAGTTGCGGACATAAGAGTCTAATCGCAGTAATGATGACTGGAATGGGTAGCGATGGAAGCGACGGAATCGCAAATATAAAGAATAATGGTGGGAGTACAATTGCACAAAATGAAGAGACCTGTATTGTATATGGAATGCCAAAAGCGGCAGTAAACACTGGTGCTATAGATAAAATAGTGCCTTTAAGTGATATTGCTAAAGAAATTATCAAATTAACGGGGGTGTAAAATATGGATATGAATCAATACTTAGAAATATTTATAGAAGAGTCGCAGGAGCATTTACAAAGCTTAAATCATAGCCTGCTGGGACTTGAGACAAACCCTAAGGACATGAAAAGACTTAATGAGATATTTAGAGTTGCACATACCATAAAAGGTATGGCGGGTACTATGGGCTTCAATAAGATGACAAAGCTGACCCATCAAATGGAAAATTTACTGGATTCAATTAGAAATGGAAAGACGGAAGTAACTACCTTCACAGTAGATGTTTTATTTGAGTGTTTGGATTTTCTGGAAAACTCAGTTAATAGTATTGCAAGCAATGGCGAAGAGGGTAACAGCTCTGCTGATGAGATAGTAAATAAGCTTAATAATATTTTAAACGGAGATAAAGCCAATGAAGCAGTAGTAGAATCAAATAAGCTTAAGAATTCTGACTCTGGAGTAATGAAGTTTAACCAGTATGATAACGGAGTAATAGCAAAAGCCTTGGAGCAGGGTTTTAATGTATTTAAAATAAAGATAGTGTTTGATAAAGGCTGTATGTTAAAAGCAGCTCGTGCTTTCATAGTTTTTCAAACTGTTGAAAGATATGGAGATATTATAAAAGCTATGCCTTCCGTAGAGGATATAGAAGATGAAAAGTTTGACTATGAATTTACGATAGGTGTTATTTCAAGTGATACTGAGGCTATAATAAGGAAAGAACTTGAGTCAATATCTGAGATAAATGAAGTAATTTTCGTAAAAGTAGAAAACGTTGAAGAAGTAGCTATTGCTGTTCAAGATGACGATGAAGAAAATACACAAATTGAGGCTGTACATAACTATGATGAAGGCTCTAGTAAAGATAACCAGAATAAAAAATCCAAAACAGGAAAAACAGTAAGAGTAGATATTGACAGATTGGACAATCTGATGAATCTAGTAAGTGAGCTTATTATCATAAAGACTAAATTAGAAGGTGTCGGTGTTGAAACTACTAGTGACGATATGGGAGAAACTGTTGAATATCTAGAAAGAATTACGACTAGTCTTCACGATGCAGTTATGAAGGTAAGAATGGTGCCTATTGAAAGAGTATTCAATAGATTTCCAAGAATGGTAAGGGATCTTTCAAAGGATTTGGGGAAGGATATTAACCTTGTAATGTCTGGTGAAGAAACTGAATTAGATAGAACTGTTATAGATGAAATAGGAGATCCTCTTATACACTTAATAAGAAACTCCATAGATCACGGAATAGAAGAAACCGAAGTGAGAGTAAAGAAGGGTAAAACAGCTACAGGCAGCCTCTTCTTAAGAGCATATCAGGATGGGAACAGTGTTGTAATTGAGGTAGAGGATGATGGTAACGGAATTGATGTAAATAAGGTAAAGAAAAAAGCTATTGAAAAGGGCATTATTAAGCAGATTGAAGCAGATGCCTTAGAAGAAAAGGCTTTAGTAGAATTGTTGTTTATGCCAGGCTTTAGCACAGCAGACATAATCTCTAATATATCAGGTAGAGGTGTTGGCTTAGATGTTGTGAAGACAAAGATAGAATCCCTAAACGGAACTGTGGAGGTAGAAACTCTAAACGGTAAGGGAAGTAAGTTTATAATCAGACTTCCATTGACATTAGCAATAATACAAGCACTTATGGTTACTATAGGAAAAGAGAAGTATGCAATTCCACTAAATGTTATAAGAGATATTACAACTATAGACTCAGAAATTATTCGTAATATTCATGGTCAAGAGGTGGTTCTAAATAGGGGAAACGTATTACCTATTGTAAGACTTAACAGAGTATTAGAAGTTGAAGACAGTATTAGTGAAGCAGAAAAGGAACCAGTTATTGTTATAGTAAAGAAGGGTGAAAAGAATACAGGCTTTATTGTGGACAGCCTAATTGGACAGCAGGAGATAGTCATAAAAACTCTAGGAAAGTATTTATCAGGTATTAAGTTTATAGCGGGTGCTACAATACTTGGAGATGGACAAGTAGCATTAATTATAGATACAAATTCACTTATATAGAGGGGGTGTAGGTATGGCGGCAATTATGACTAACAAATACGTTGTTTTTAAGCTTGAGAACGAAGAATATGGAATAGACATTCTAAAGGTAAAAGAAATAAAGGAAATGCTTAGAATAACAAGAGTACCTAAAGCACCAAGCTTTGTCAGGGGAGTTGTAAATCTAAGAGGTGAAGTTATTCCTGTAATTCATCTTAGGAAGAAATTCAATCTTCCAGAGAAAAATGATACTGAGAGTACAAGGATAGTTATTGTATCTGTAGAGGAAATAACTATTGGCTTAATTATTGATACATCCTCTGAGGTATTGGAAATAGACAAAGAAAATATTGAAGAACCTCCTATGGCAGTAGCAAATATTGATCACTCATACATAAGCGGAATTGGAAAGGTAAATGATAGACTTATTATATTGTTGGAAGTTGCTAAAATAATTAGCTCTTCCGCTCAATAGAGGTGGGATAACAATGTCATTAACATTAGAAAATCTAAACAGTGTTCAGATTGATGTACTTAGAGAGATAGGTAATATTGGGGCAGGTAATGCTGCTACAGCTTTATCAAAGATGCTTTCTAAAAGAATAGATATGGATGTTCCAAAGGTTAATATACTTGAGTTTAAGGACGTTGCTGACCTTGTAGGTGGACCTGAGGCAGCTGTAGTAGGCATTTATTTCAAAGTAACAGGTGACATTACAGGAAGTATAATGTATTTGATGGATAAGAAATCTGCAAGACATTTAACTGATTTACTTATGTCACGAGAAGCCGAAAGTGATATACTAGATGAAATGGAGATATCAGCACTGCAAGAAGTCGGCAACATACTGGCAGGCTCTTATTTATCCTCGCTTTCATGCTTAACAGGATTAAGACTCATGGTTTCTGTCCCATCTCTAGCTTCTGACATGGCAGGTGCAATACTTAGTGTACCTGTAATATTATTTGGACAGGTTGGCGACAAAGTAATGCTTATTGAAACAGACTTTATTGAAGGTTCAGATCATGTAAAAGGAAACTTTTTCTTAGTACCTGATGAAGTTTCTTTTGAAATTTTACTTAAGAGTTTGGGAGTAATGTAATATGGGAGAATTGGTTAAGGTCGGAATGGCAGATATGAACTGCACAAAAAATCCTGGGATTTTGACTACATTGGGTTTGGGATCTTGTGTAGGTATATGCTTATATGATACATCTACAAAAATTTCCGGCATGGTTCATATAATGCTTCCAAGTAGTCTACAAATAAAGAACAACAGTAATCCAGCCAAATTCGCAGATACAGGTATTGCGAAGCTAATCGATGATATGATAAGGATGGGAGCTTATAAGAACAAAATTGTTAGTAAGATAGCCGGGGGGTCACAAATGTTTAATTTTAGCGATAATAGCAGCGAAATCATGAGAATAGGACATAGAAATGTTGTTGCTACAAAAGAGATATTAAACTCACTTAATATTCCTATATTAGCTGAGGATACAGGTGGAAGCTATGGACGTACCATAGAGCTTTATTCAGAAACAGGTAAACTACTTATAAAAACAATAGGTTTTGGAACAAAACAGATTTAAGGTGGCGTTTGTATATGAAAAAACTTAATGATTTGCCTATATATTTTATAATTATAGGGCTTATACTTAATATTATTTTTAGCTTATATGCAAAGGTCTCATTTACAGAGCTTATGATAAGAAGCATTGTTGTAATTATATTGTTTGCTGTAATGGGTTATGTATTGGCAAGCGCGTTGAGCAGTGCCTTATTAAACATAAAAGAATCTAAGAAAATGAAAAATGATGTACAAGAGGAAGTGACAACCTCATCTACCATTGATATAAGAGTGGAATCTGATGATGAAGATGAGCTTTTAAAGGCTTTATCACAATCTGAAGATGACAATTTTGTTGAGATAAATCCTGAAAACTTTAAGCAATTTATGAATCAGGATTAACAAAGCAACATTTGATATTTTATGGAGGCTGTTATGGATATAAACATTTTATGGGATAACTACATACGAAACAAAGATACGAAATTCCGAGAAGAACTTATATTAAATTATTTATATCTTGTGAAATTTGTAGCCGGCAGATTATACTCCAACTATGGCAACCATGTTGAATATGATGACTTGGTCAGCTATGGAGTTTTTGGTTTGATAGATGCTATAGAAAAGTATGATACAAATAGAGGAGTTAAGTTTGATACATATGCTCAGCTTAGAATTAGAGGAGCTATAATAGACTATTTAAGAGAAATTGATTGGTTGCCTCGTTCCGTAAGACAAAAAGCTAAGGAGTTGGAGAAGGCTTATCAAGAATTAGAAGGAGAATTAGGCCGTGCAGCCAGCGACGAAGAAGTAGCTGAGCGACTAGGCGTTAGCATAGATGAATTTCAAAAAAAAATACAATATGTATCCACTTATTCAGTTGTATCCCTTGATGATTTGCTAGAGCAGAAAAGAGAGTTCCAAAGTGACATGGTTGATGGGGATACAAGCCCTGGTGCAGCAATAGAGCAGGATACATTAAACAACATTCTTATAGATGCCATTAACGTATTGCCAGAAAAGGAAAAAAGGGTAATAACCTTGTATTATTATGAAGAACTGACTTATAAAGAAATTGGCAAGCTATTAAATATATCGGAGTCAAGGGTTTCGCAGCTTCATACTAAGGCTATAATTAGACTTAAAAGTAAGATTAGCAGTTGTTTAAATTAAATGCACGGGGGTGGATTTATGGAAAAAGAATTTATTATATTAGAAGGAAAAAATCTTGATAGCTTAGTTCAAGAGGGTATGAAGAAACTTCGTGTAAGAAAAGATCAAATAGAAGTACAGGTATTGGAAAGTAAAAAAAATATATTTAATTCATATTATAAAGTTAAGATATCTGTTAAGGCTTCAAATAAATCTTCAAAAGCCTTTAATGCAATTGAAAAAAGTATTAATGATATTTGTAATGATTCATTAGCCAACCAGAAGATAGAAAATAAAAGTGATGTTGAATTTATATATAACAGTGAGGGTGTTTTTATAAAACTTTCTGAAATTTTACCTATTGATGAGATAAAAGTAAAAATCGGGCTAAAGAAAATAAATCCAGTAAACCTTGATGCATTAGAAGCTGCAATACAAAGTGGAAATATAAAACAGCTAATAAAAATTTCAAGTGTGCAAGAGGAAGCCAAGATTGATAGCAAATGTGTGATAAGAATTTCTGAGGATAAGCTGGAAGGGTTTTTATATATTGTATCACCTAATGGGGGTGCAGATATAACCGAAGAAATAGTATATAAATTTCTATCAGAAAATAATATTAAATTTGGCATAAAAGATAATGAAATCAGAAGTATCGTAAATAATAAGCTATATGATATGGAAATAAAAATAGCAGCGGGTATTTGGTCTATTGCTGGTGATGATGGAAAGTTTGAATATCATTTCGACATTAATAACGATACTAAATTAATAGAAACTGATGGAGGAAAGATAGATTTTAGAGAGCTGTCATTAATAAGAAATGTAAAAACTGGACAGGTACTTGTGACTATGACACTTCCTACTGCTGGTATTCCAGGCAGAAATATATTCAATGAGGAAGTTAAAGCAAGGGAAGGTAAAAAGCTAATGCTTCCAAAGGGAAAAAATGTGGTAATTTCCCAGGACGGTTTGCAGCTCATATCTTCTATTGATGGTGAGGTTAAAATAATAGATGATAAGGTACATGTTTTTTCAATTTATATGGTGCCTGTCAATGTAGACAACTCAACTGGAAATATAAGATTTATTGGCAAGGTTATAGTCAAAGGTAATGTCTTAACTGGCTTCTCTATTGAAGCAGAAGGAGATGTTGAGGTTTTTGGAGTAGTAGAAGGTGCAAAAATCATATCAAAAGGAAACATTATACTCCATAGAGGTATACAAGGTATGAATAAGGGCGAGCTCTATTGTGATGGCGACTTAGTAGCTAAGTTTATTGAAAATAGTACTATTGAAGCTAAAGGCAATGTCCACAGCGATGCAATTATGCACAGTAATGTTATATGTGGTAAGAAGCTTGAAGCTGCAGGGAGAAAAGGTCTTTTAGTAGGAGGTCAATTTAAGGTTTCTGATGAAATAAAAGCAAAGGTTATAGGCTCTCCTATGGCTACAATAACGGATCTTGAGGTTGGTGCAAATCCAGAGATACGTAAGAGATATGAAATTTTGAAGCTTGAGCTTAAAAGTATATTAGAGAATATTCAAAAAGTAACTCAAGCTACGGAACTACTTACGAAGATAAGTCAAAAAGCTGAGTTACCTCCAGAAAAGCGTGAGCTGCTAACAAAGTCAATTCAAGCCAAAATGCAGCTGGCAGAAAAGCTTGAAGCAATAAATATAGAAATAAAAGAATTAGAAGGCTACCTAGAGGATGTATCCAAAGGCAAGATAAAAGTCTATGATGTAATTTATCCCGGTGTCAGAGTAACAATTGGTAGTAGTATGCTTTATGTGAAGGATTCGTTAAAATATTTAACGCTTTATAGAGCAAATGCAGATATAAAAATAGGACCTTTTGAAAGTTAAAGGGGGTGCTCCTGATGCCTATCAGGTCAATTGATTATCAAGTGATTATACCTAAGGCGACAGAGGTTCAGAAAATTAAACAAACGGAAATACAGAACCCGCAAAATAATAATAATATAGGTATGCATAAGCAACAGGAGCAAAATGAGAGAGACCTAAAGAAAGTAAATGATACAAAAAAAGCCTATAAATCAAGAATTAAAAAAGATGGTTCAAATAAGCAGCAAGGCAAGGAAAATCAAAATGAAGAAGAACAAAAAGACAAAAAAGATAAGCAGAATGATAAACCTAGTATAGATATAAGAATCTAATTGAGGTGACACTATGACAATTTACTATATAAACTATATATTACTTGCTATAGGAATACTAACAGTACTTACAACTATTATATTGATATTTCTTGATAAGCTAAAAGGCGATGATATGTACTTCAATATAGATATCAAAGAGCAGGAAATTAAGAAGTCAATTGAAGATGCAGAGGAAATTCTCTCTGAGCTTAATTTTGCTTCGGATGTAATAGTTAAGGATATAGAAGAAAAAATCAGCTCTTTTAATCAATTATATAAGAATATTAACAATGGTTTAATCCAAGTAAATACCGAACCAACAGCTCCTGAACCACAACAAACACCACATATAGAAAGAACTACTGTACCTGTAAAATTTAAGCCTGTGACAGCAGTAAGCTCATACAGAAGCATGTTGAAAGAAGAAAAACAAAAATCAAAGCAGCAGTTAGTAAATGAGCTTGCAGAACAAGGAATTAGCGTAATAGATATTGCAAAGAAAATGAATATGGGGCAGGGAGAAGTGGCTTTGATTTTGTCACTTAAGAACGAGGAGAACTAATATGACTAAATATAGTTTGAAGAATATTTGCTTGGGTATAGGTATTGGGCTAATATTAGCTTCAATGGCCAATATAAATATTACTCCAAAAAAATTAACTAAAGAAGAGATTAAAAGAGAAGCAGAACAATACAATCTAATAGTTATTGATAAAAAAGACATGATTAATAAAGAACCGGAACAACCAAAGGACAGTCTAGAACAACAAGAAGAGCAGAGTGTTGTTATAGTCATAGAGAGTGGCACTAATTCTGAAGCTATCGCAGAGAAGCTCATAAATAATAAGCTGATAGGCACAAAACAGGATTTTTTAAACAGACTGAGAGAACTAAACAAGGAGAGTAAAGTACAGATAGGAAGCTTTAACATTCCCATAGGTTCATCATTAGATAAAATTATTGAAATAATAACATCTTCACCTAAATAAGAAATGCTAAGTTGCTTCTGTTTAGGTGAATTTTTTTAATATATTAAAATCACTTGTATAAAAAGATTACTATTGAGCATTATTGAACAGAGAGCGCTTTGATTAAATGCTATAGTAAAGTATAATTGCGTTCCTATTCATTTAAAAAATATATTGCCAATAAATAATATATATGGTATACTAGCAATCGTGAAAATACACACACGATTTGATTCCATGAATGGTGCCAAAAGGCTTTCAGGGGAGATGATAATTGTGGAGGCAAAAAACCAACGGAGGTGTTTTATAAAATGTCAGTAATTTCAATGAAGCAGCTTTTAGAAGCTGGGGTGCACTTCGGTCACCAAACAAGAAGATGGAATCCTAAGATGGCTGAGTACATCTTCACAGAAAGAAACGGTATCTACATTATCGACCTTCAAAAAACAGTTAAGAAGGTAGAAGAAGCTTATGACTTTATTAAGTCAGTAGCAGCAGACGGAAAGGATATCCTTTTTGTAGGTACAAAGAAACAAGCTCAAGAGTCAATTGAATCAGAAGCTATAAGATCAAACATGTTTTACGTAAACCAAAGATGGTTAGGTGGAATGCTTACTAATTTCAAGACAATTAAGAAGAGAATTGAAAGACTTAATACTCTTGAAACTATGGAGCAGGATGGAACATTTGAAGTTCTACCTAAAAAAGAAGTAATAAAGCTTAAGAAGGAAATGGAAAAGCTGGAGAAGAACCTTGGCGGTATAAAGACAATGGTTAACATTCCAGGAGCTATATTCGTTGTTGACCCAAGAAAAGAAAAGATAGCTATCCAAGAAGCACATATTCTTGGAATACCTGTAGTTGCAATAGTTGATACAAACTGTGATCCAGATGAGATTGACTATCCAATACCAGGTAACGACGATGCTATAAGAGCTGTAAAGCTTCTAACAGCTAAAATGTCAGATGCTATATTAGAAGGTAGACAAGGTGAACAACTAGCTGCTGAATAATATCTGTATAGAGCATTTTAAGAACGCAGTTTAAATTTTTATTTAAACTGCGTTCTATCAAAAATATTGTACATAATGCAAATAAATATATTAGGAGGTACATATAATGGTTGATGCTTCAACAGTTAAAGAGTTAAGAGAAAGAACTGGAGCAGGTATGATGGACTGCAAAAGGGTTCTTGTAGAAACTGACGGAAACATAGAAAAGGCTATAGAACTACTTAGAGAAAAAGGTCTTGCAGCTGCTGCGAAAAAAGCAGGCAGAATAGCAAGTGAAGGCATAGTAGAAGCTTACATACATGGTGGCGGAAGGATTGGAGTTCTTATAGAAGTTAACTCAGAAACAGATTTCGTTGCAAAGAACACTGATTTTAGAACATTCGTAAGGGATATGGCAATGCAGGTTGCTGCTACGAATCCACTTTACGTTTCAAGAGATCAAGTTGACCAAACGATAGTTGAAAAGGAAAAAGAGATATTTAGAGCTCAAGCATTAAACGAAGGTAAGCCTGAAAAGATAGTAGATAAGATGGTTGAAGGCAGAATAGACAAGTATTACAAAGAAATTTGCTTACTTGAGCAGCCTTTTGTAAAAGATACGAACATGACAGTTCAAGAACTTCTTAATACAATGATAGCTAAAATAGGTGAAAACCTATCTATCAGAAGATTCACAAGATATGAAATGGGTGAAGGTCTTAAAAAGAAGGAAGACAACTTTGTTGAAGAAGTAATGAGTCAAATGAAAAAATAAAAAAAGAGAACACTTAGTGTTCTCTTTTTTTAAAATATTGGCAGGATTTTCATAATTTATGTAGAAAGCTTATGCATCTACTGATTTGTATAGAAAGGCGAGTTGTCCAAAACAAATCAATAGATATATTGGAGGTATAATTTTTATGGATCAAGTTAAGTATAAAAGAGTTATTTTAAAGCTTAGCGGGGAGGCCTTAGCCGGGGATAAAAGCTTTGGTCTTGATCAGCACACAATTATTTCTATTGCCTATAAGGTAAAGGAACTAAGAAGTTTAAATGTTGAGGTAGCTATCGTTGTTGGTGGGGGAAACTTTTGGAGAGGCAGAAGTGGTGAAGGCATGGACAGAACAACAGCGGATCATATGGGAATGCTTGCAACAGTTATTAATTCGTTAGCACTACAGGATGCACTGGAGTCTATAGATATTCCTACCAGAGTACAAACAGCTATTGAGATGAGACAAATAGCAGAGCCATATATTAGGAGAAAAGCTATAAGGCATTTAGAAAAAGGTAGGGTAGTTATTTTTGCATCAGGTATTGGAAATGCATACTTTTCTACAGATACAACTGCTGCTTTGAGAGCAGCAGAAATTGAGGCTGAAATAATATTATTAGCGAAGAAAGTAGATGGAGTATACGACTGTGATCCGGTAAAAAATAAGGATGCAAAAAAATTCGATACCCTTTCATATATAGAAGTAATCAATAAGGGATTAGGGGTAATGGACACTACAGCAGCTTCACTGTGCATGGACAATAAAATCCCTATATTAGTGTTCGACCTGAAGGATCCTAATAATATTATAAAAGCTATAATGGGTGAAAAAATAGGTACTATAGTAAAGGAGGGAAACTAAAATGATAAAGGAAATCGAGAAGAATATTCAAGAAAAAATGGATAAAACCATAAATGTTTTAAAGAACGAGTATATTTCAATAAGGACTGGAAGAGCTAATCCTGCTTTGTTGGACAGAATCACTGTGGAGTACTATGGCAGCGACACGCCGCTTAATCAATTGGCTAATGTAACTGCACCAGAAGCAAGGATTCTAAATATAAGTCCTTGGGATGTTAAAGCAATTTCTGCAATAGAAAAAGCAATTCAAAAATCTGATCTAGGCATGAATCCGTCTAATGATGGAAAGATTATAAGATTAGTTGTACCACAGCTAACTGAAGAAAGAAGAAAAGATTTAGTAAAGTCAATAAAGAAGCTTGCTGAGGAAGCAAGGGTTGCTGTTAGAAATCTTAGAAGAGATGCAAACGACAATCTTAAGAAGTTAAAAAAAGATAGTAAAATAACAGAAGATGAATTAAAGAAATCCGAGGAAAACACCCAAAAGATGACAGATAAATACATAAAAGAAATTGATAAGATGGGTGAAGTTAAGGAAAAGGAAATTATGGAGGTCTAACTATGTTAAAGCCTGAAATTCCTATTACTATAGGCTATAAAGTGGAAAAAGCACTTGAACTTTTGAAGGAGTATAAGGTAATAATAGAAGATACCTCCACTGTGTTTAATGATAAAATACAAGAACGTAAGGATAATATACCAGTTGTAGTGCGGCAGATTTTTAAAGATAACTTCGTATTCCTTACAGTGGCAAAGTTTAAGTAATAAAATCCCCTCTATCTGGAGGGGATTTATTATTGTATAATATAATAAGTGATAACTATGTAAAGGA
Source organism: Lutisporaceae bacterium (assembly GCA_049684915.1). Taxonomy (GTDB): domain Bacteria; phylum Bacillota; class Clostridia; order Lutisporales; family Lutisporaceae; genus GWB2-37-7. The sequence continues at coordinate 23,768 of JBAVGO010000189.1, forward strand.
AACAGAGGAAGTTTAAAGTATACATTTTATGATTATAATATATATGATATTTAGTATATTTAGTTAATATATAGTATAATATAATTGGTTTGCAAACTATTATGTAAATGTTATTTTTTATAAACATTTATATACAAATGCTTTTTTAACTTATATAGCTGTTAAGGGAGGCAATTATGAAAGATGAAATTGACAAAAACAGGATACCAAAGCATATTGCCATAATCATGGATGGTAACGGAAGATGGGCTGCTAAAAGGGCTCTTCCAAGGTTCTTTGGACACAAAGCTGGTATGGAGACCCTTAGAGAAGTTTTAAGAGATTGTAGTGATATGAGCATAAAGATATTGACTGTTTACGCATTTTCTACAGAAAACTGGAATAGACCTAATGATGAAGTTTCATATTTAATGAATCTTCTTATAGAGTATATGAGAAAAGAAATTAACAATTTAAATAAAAACAATGTAAGGATAAAAATTCTTGGAGACTTAAGTGCACTACCTGTGACTACCCGTTTGGAGATTGAAAAGGCTGTAAGCTTAACCAATGAAAATACAGGAATACAATTCAATATTGCATTAAATTATGGGGGCAGAGCAGAGATTATTAAAGCATGTAAACGTATTTCGGAAGAGGTAAAGGAAGGTAAAATCACTACAGAGGATATAGATGAGGACTTGATTTCAAGTTATCTTTTTACTGCTGGGGATTATGATCCAGATTTAGTAATCAGAACAAGTGGAGAAAAGCGATTGAGCAACTTTCTTTTATGGCAGAGTGCCTATAGTGAATTAGTTTTTGCAGATGTCATGTGGCCAGATTTTGACAAAACTCAGTTAAAAAAAGCTATAATAGAATACCAAAGTAGAGAAAGAAGATTTGGTGTTATAAAGAAGAAAACAGAAGAAAAAAAATAGATCTAATTCAAATGTATTAAAAAGTGGCGGAGGATATCATGTTTATAAGAATAATAAGTGCACTTGTGTTTGCACCTTTGATTATTTTTTTCCTCATTGTAAAGGGGAACTATTTGTATCTGTTTGCTGGGATTATATCCTTAGCAGGCTTATATGAATATTATAAAGCGATAAAAACTGTAGGGATAAAGACTATAGACATAATAGGCTATGTTTTTACAGTTGCATATTACATATTATTGTATTTATATCCAGATTTAATTTCAGATGGTTTAGGTAGGATTACTGCATTGATGATAATATTTACCTTTACTTATGAAATTTTTACTCGAAAAAGTGGAGTTAACGGAGTGGTGCATACTATATTTGGATTTTTGTATGTTAGCTACCTGCTTTCTCATATAATTTACATATATGGCTTACAGAATGGTGCTATTTTAATTTGGCTACCCTTTGTAACTGCATGGTTTACTGACACTACAGCATATTTTGTAGGTATATCAATCGGAAAGCATAAGCTTAGTCCAACAATAAGCCCTAAAAAATCAATAGAAGGTGCTTTGGGAGGCATTGTGGGAAGCTGTTTTCTAACATACTTGTTTGGTGTTTTTGTAAGCAGGTATGAAAACAGTATTGGTATTACGAATTTTATAGTTATAGGTTTAATATGTGGCATTGCCTCCCAACTTGGAGACTTAGCTGCGTCCTACATAAAGAGATATACAGGCGTAAAGGATTTTGGAAATATTATACCTGGACATGGGGGGATACTAGATAGGTTTGACAGTATACTGTTTACAGCCCCTGTCGTGTATTATTACTTCATAATAATTCAAAATATCTAATCTAATCAAGGAGATTTCAATGAAAAGGATATCTGTTTTGGGCTCTACAGGCTCTATAGGAACACAGACTATTGAGGTTATAAAGAATAATAGAGAATTGTTCTCTTTAGAAGCGATAGCAGCAAATTCAAGCGTAGATATATTGGAGAAACAAGTCAGAGAGCTTCGACCAAGGCTTGCAGTTGTATTTGATGAGTCTAAATATTTAGAGCTAAAGCGGCGAGTAAGCGGCTTGACAGAGGTTGCTACAGGGAAAGAAGGACTCATAGCTGCTGCCACTATTTCTGAAGCGGATACAGTAGTTTCTGCCATTGTAGGAATTGCAGGATTAATACCAACATACAATGCAATAATGGCCAAAAAGAATATTGCCCTTGCTAATAAGGAAACCCTAGTGACCGCTGGACGACTAATAATGTCGGCAGCTAAGGAGAATAATATCAGCATTCTTCCAGTGGATAGTGAACACTCTGCAATATTTCAAAGTATAGGAAGTAATAGAAAATCTTCTATTAGCAAACTGATATTGACCGCTTCAGGGGGACCCTTTAGAAAGAAATCTATAGAGGAACTGAAAAAAGTAACTGTAGCAGATGCACTAAAGCATCCAAATTGGAAAATGGGCAAGAAAATCACAATAGACTCTGCTACACTAATGAACAAGGGCTTAGAGGTTATAGAAGCCAGATGGCTCTTTGATATAGAAGCAGAGAGAATAGATGTATGTGTGCATCCTCAGAGCATCATACATTCAATGGTGGAGTATATCGATGGTTCTGTAATAGCACAGTTAGGTATACCTGACATGAAGCTGCCTATACAATACGCACTAACTTATCCAGAAAGACTTACTATTCCAGAGGAGAGACTAGACTTAACTAAATTGGGAACCCTAACCTTTGAAAAGCCGGATACAGAGAAATTTCCTTGCATGAAGCTGGCATATGAAGCATTAGAATCTGGAGACAGTGCTTGTATAGTAATCAACGGAGCCAACGAAGCAGCAGTAGATTTATTCTTAAATAATAAAATTGGGTTTATGGATATTTCAACTCTTATTGCGGAGATACTAGAAAAACATAAAAGCTTTAATAATCCAACCTTAGAAGAAATTATTGAAATTGACAAATGGGCTAGAAGCTTAGTACAGGAATTGTATGGGAAGAGGTGTAGAAAATGATAACATTCATTATAACTATAATATCAAAATATTTTTTAACATTTATAACAGCCATAATAGTATTTACTTTATTGGTGGTTATACACGAATTTGGACATTTTATTATGGCAAGACTATCGGGTGTAAAGGTTGAAGAGTTTGCAATAGGAATGGGACCAAAAATATGGGGATATCAAGCAAAGGAAACCCTATATTCTGTTAGGGCTTTTCCACTTGGTGGCTTTTGCAAGATGCTAGGTGAGGATGAAAGCAATCAAGACCCAAGAGCCTTTAACAACAAACCTATATTAAAGAGAATCGCCATTATTGCGTTTGGTCCAATAATGAATTTAATTCTTGCTTTATTAATATTTTCTTTAGTTTTTGCTAATGTTCCTATAATTAGTGGAGTTTCAGAAAATTCTCCTGCAAGCAAGGCAGGAATTGTAGCAGGAGATAAGATAGTAGATATAAATGGTACAACTATTACTGAATGGGAACAAATGAGAACCATTATTAATGAAAGTAAAGGTAAAGAAATTGCTCTAACATTTCAAAGAAATGGTGAAACAAAGCAAGTAAGACTTATACCTATATCAAGTGAAGGGCAAGAAGGCGCAATTATTGGAGTATCGTCTAGTATTGCCTACAAAGGCTTCTCTATCTCACAAGGCTTCAAAGACACTTCTAATATTACCTCAGAGATGATAAAGTTTTTAGGTCAGCTATTTACAGGTAAAGCGTCAATGCAATATGTAGAAGGTCCAGTAAAGATTGTGAAGAGATTGGGAGAAGCTGCAAAGGTTGGAACAGCACTTGTTTTACAATTTGCAGGTTTCTTGAGTCTTAATCTATGTATAATCAACCTTCTGCCATTTCCTGCTTTGGACGGAGGAAGACTTGTGTTCCTGATTATAGAGGCAATCAGAAGGAAGCCTGTAGATCCGCAAAAGGAAGGGCTTGTGCATTTTATAGGCTTTGTGTTGCTTATGATGCTTTCTGTATTTATTATTTACAAAGATATAATAACGTTATAATATTATATTACGATAAACACAAAAGCAGTAGAAGCATCTATATATATCGCACTAAACATATAGATGTAAAGGAGTAGTATGAGAAATAAAACTAAAAGAATAAGAATTGGTTCAATTTATATAGGTGACAATTTGCCTATAGCAATTCAATCAATGACAAACACACATACTCAGGATATAAAAGCTACAGTAGAGCAGATTAAAGCTTTAGAAGAAGCCGGCTGTCAAATAATAAGATTAGCAGTACCGGATATGGAAGCAGCTGAAGCAATTTCAAAGATTAAGAAAAGTATTAATATTCCCTTGGTTGCAGACATACATTTTGATTATAGACTTGCAATTGAGTCAATAAAAAATGGTGTAGACAAAATAAGAATAAATCCAGGCAATATTGGAGATATAGATAGAGTAAGAAAGATTGTTGAGACTGCTAAGGAGTATGAAATACCTATCAGAGTAGGTGTGAACTCCGGTTCTGTAGAAAGAGAACTTCTTGCGAAATACGGTGGACCTACAGCTGATGCACTAGTTGAAAGTGCAATCAATAAGGTTAGACTTTTAGAAGAAATGAACTATGAAGATATGGTTATATCTATAAAATCCTCTGATGTAATGCTTTCTATAGAAAGCAACAAAAAGATATCTGAACTGACTAATTATCCTTTGCATCTTGGTATTACTGAGGCAGGCACCAAATATTCAGCAACGGTTAAATCTGCAGTAGGTTTAGGTACACTTTTATACATGGGTGTTGGTGATACTATAAGAGTATCAATAACAGGAGATCCAATTGATGAAATAGGAGCAGCAAAAGAGATTTTGAATAGTCTTAAGCTAATAGAGGGAGGAGTTGAGATTATCTCATGTCCTACCTGCGGAAGAACTAATGTAAATCTTATAGAAGTTGCTCTGCAGCTAGAGAAAGCAGTAAAAGGTATGGTTACAAAAAGACCTATAAAGGTTGCGGTAATGGGCTGCGAAGTAAATGGTCCTGGAGAAGCAAGAGAAGCCGATGTAGGTATTGCAGGAGGAAAGGATGAGTTTTTACTGTTTGTTAAAGGTGAGGTTATTAAGAAAATTCCTCAAGAAAATGCTATAAATGAGCTAATAAGTTTCATAAATCAAATAGCTTAATGGTAAATAATACAAATGGAGGAATATACATGTGTATTACAGCAATTATTCCTGCTTTCAATGAGGAGCAGACAATAGGAAATGTTTTGGAATGCATAAAAAGGGTTAAAGAAATATCTCAAATCATAGTAGTCAGTGATGGCTCTACTGATAATACTGCTTTAGTTGCCCAAACTTATGGTATTGATCTTATAGATCTTACAGAAAATATTGGCAAGGGTGGAGCCATGATGGCGGGAATTGAGAAGTGCATTAACGATAATGTATTATTTCTTGATGCAGATTTAATAGGCCTTACGCCTAAACATGTCATGGACTTGATATTGCCCGTTATGAATAATGAGACTGATATGACAATTGGAATATTTAAAAACGGAAGAATGGTAACAGATTTAGCTCAAAAGGTAACCCCATATCTTTCTGGTCAAAGAGCAGTAAAGAAGTCAATATTAGATAATATACCAAATATCGATATATCCAGATACGGTGTAGAGGTAGCTCTGACAAAGTTTGTGGAGAAAAACCTGATTAGATCAAAAGAGGTATATCTGGAGGACATGACACATGTAACAAAGGAAGAGAAGCTTGGAATTTTAAAAGGAATGCAGGCTAGATTTAAGATGTACTGGGATATATTAAAAATACTTAATACAAGTGATAGCAATGAAGAGATTAAATAGTATACTTTGGAGGTCAGTATGCAAGAGAATGCAAAGGACGAGGAAGTATTAGGAAAATATGATAACAGCTTTGAGATTAAAGCAATAAAGGTTTTTAAAAAGTCTGAGATTTGGGAGCTTTCCATAAGCTTGAAACAGGACTTAAAGCTTACAGATATAAAAGCTATAGAAAAGAGTTTTATAACTGCTTATAAATTAAAGGGTGTAAAAATTAATATAGAAAATTGGAACAATTTAGAAAATACTAATGAACTACTTTTGAAGTATTGGGAGGAGCTTAGGTTACTTGCTTATCAGAACAATCCATCATTAATGGGATTTCTGAGAGATGCTGAGCTTAATTTAATAGAAAATGTTGCATATATTAATGTACCAAATAAGACATTAGCAGATTTCTTACATGCCAAGAAATGTTATGAAATATTTGAAACTTTAGCAAAGGATTATTTAAAGCTTAACTTGAAATTCAAGATTGACTATAAAGAGGAAAATTTTCCGGTGGATGAGCATTACAATAACTTAGTTAAAGAGGAGCAGAAGCTTGTAAGCGATACCATGAGCAATACAGCAAAAGGCAGTAAGTATAAAAATGGTGGTGGACAAGCCTCTGGGGGAAACTCCTTCAATGTAATATTAGGAAAAAGCTTCAATGATCCACCTGTTGATATAGACGAAATAACCCAAGACACCGGTAGAGTCACTATACAGGGCTCTATTTTTAATGTAGAATCAAAAACTTTAAATAATGGAAAAACCATCATAACCTTCAATATTACAGACTATACAAACTCCATAACCGTCAAGCTGTTTGTCAAAGAGGATGTAAGTCCTGCCAAGCTTTTAGAGGATATCTCTGAGGGAAGGTTCGTCAAGCTTAAGGGAGATGTACAGTATGATACCTATGCAAAGGAACAAGTGATATATCCTATCAATATTATAGAAGCAAATAAGAACGCCAGAAAGGATAATGCACCTGAAAAAAGAGTTGAGCTTCATGCTCATACTGTTATGAGTGCTATGGATGGTTTTTGCTCTGCATCACAGCTTGTTAAACGTGCTAAGGAATGGGGACATAAGGCTATAGCAATTACTGACCATGGAGTAGTTCAAGCTTTTCCTGAAGCTTATGAAACTGCAAAAAAGCTAGGGATTAAAATACTTTATGGGGTAGAAGGCTACTATGTAAACGATGGTGTGCCTATAGTATATAACTCAAGAACTCTTCCTCTTGATGAGGAAATCGTTGTTTTTGATATAGAGACAACAGGACTTACTCCTACCAATGACAGGATAACAGAAATAGGTGCAGTCAAGCTAAAGGCAGGGCAGATAATAGAGAGCTTCTCAACTTTGATAAATCCTGAGATAGAGATACCATATAATATAATACAATTGACTGGTATAACGAATGAAATGGTAGCAAATCAAAGAACTATTAAGGATGTTATGCCTGAATTCATCAGCTTCATCGGCAATTGTCCTTTAGTAGCTCACAATGCTATGTTTGACTGGGGCTTTATAAGATCAAAGGCTTTTGAGCTTGGTAGTGATCTTACCAATACGGTAATAGATACACTTCAGCTATCTAGGACACTACTTACCTCACTCAAAAAGCACAAGCTTAATATTGTTTGCGAGCATCTCGGAATAAAGCTGGAAAACCACCACAGAGCGGTACATGATGCAGAAGCTACAGCACAAATGTTTTTAAAGTTTACAGAAATGCTAAAGGACAGGAATATTGAGGACGTTGACCAGATAAATAGTATTATTTCGTCACAGGCAATAAATTTTAAGAAGGCTGAAAGCCATCATATTATACTTTTAGTAAAAAATAAAACGGGTCTTAAGAATTTATATAAAATTATATCTGAATCACATTTAAATTATTTTTACAAAAAGCCAAGAATATTGAAAAGTTTGCTAATGCAGTATAGAGAGGGGCTTATCATTGGCTCTGCCTGCGAAGCTGGAGAAATATATAAGAATATACTAAACGGTGTTGATGAAAACATTATAATGAACAATGCAAGATTTTATGATTATCTTGAAATTCAACCAAGTGGGAATAATGAGTTTTTGACTCGAAGTGGTAGAGTTAATGGAGCTAAGGGACTAGAGAATATAAACTTAAAGATAGTTCAGCTGGCGGAAAAGCAGAATAAGCCTTATGTGGCTACTGGAGATGTGCATTTTCTCGATCCAGAGGATGAGGTATTCAGACGAGTTATTATGGGAGCACAAGGCTTCAGTGATGCTGACGAACAGGCACCCTTGTACCTTAAAACTACAGAGGAAATGTTAGATGAATTTAGTTATCTCGGAGAGCAGCGAGCATATAATGCAGTAATAGGTAATCCAAATAAGCTCGCAGATTCTATTGATCAAATAATACCTATACCTGAGGCAACGTTTCCACCTATAATTGAAGGCTCTGAAGATCAGATAAGAAATATGACAATGGATAAGGCACATTTAATTTATGGAGATGAGCTTCCTGAAGTCGTAGAAAAGCGGTTAGAGAAAGAGCTGAACTCAATTATAAATTATGGTTATTCTGTTATGTATCTTATAGCACAGAAGCTGGTTACAAAATCCTTGCAGGATGGGTATCTGGTTGGTTCTAGAGGCTCTGTTGGATCCTCTTTTGTCGCAACAATGTGCGATATTACAGAGGTAAACCCGCTGCCACCACACTATATCTGCACTGCTTGTAAGAAGTCTCATTTCTTCTTGGATGGCTCAATATTATCAGGTGCAGATTTGCCTGATGAAAAATGTCCAGATTGTGGAAAGCTATATAAGAAGGATGGTCATGACATATTCTTTGAAACGTTCCTTGGCTTTGATGGGGATAAAGAGCCTGATATTGACTTGAACTTTGCAGGAGAGTATCAGGCTGAGGCTCATAAGTATACAGAGGAGTTATTTGGTAAGGGCTATGTGTTTAGAGCGGGTACTATAGGTACTATAGCCGAAAAAACTGCATATGGCTTTATCAAAAAGTATTCTGATGAGCGAGGTAAAAGCCTGCACAATGCAGAGATTAACAGACTTATAAAGGGCTGCACAGGCATAAAAAGAACCACAGGTCAGCACCCAGGAGGGGTAATGATTGTTCCATCATATACTGACATATATGAGTTTACACCTATTCAAAAACCGGCTGATGATACGGATTCAAACATAATTACTACCCACTTTGATTATCATTCCATTAGTGGAAGATTGTTGAAGCTTGATATACTGGGACATGATGTGCCGACCATTATTAAAATGCTGGAGGATATCACTGGCTTTAAAGCAACGGATATACAATTAGATGACAAGAAGACAATGAGTCTTTTTACCAGCACTGAAGCCTTGGGTATTAAGCTGGATGATATTGATTGTAAATCAGGAAGCTTGGGTATACCAGAGTTTGGAACTAAGTTTGTAAGACAAATGCTTATTGATACTACCCCAACAACCTTTGCTGAGTTGGCACGTATATCTGGTCTGTCCCATGGAACAGACGTTTGGCTCAATAATGCACAGGAAATGGTAAGAAACGGAACGTGCGTTCTTAAAGAGGTAATATCTGCAAGAGATGACATAATGGTATATCTGTTATATAAAGGATTAGTACCGAAGACTGCCTTTAAGATAATGGAGGACGTAAGAAAAGGCAAAAGCTTGACCCCAGAGTACGAAGCAGCAATGAGAGAAAAGGATGTACCAGAATGGTATATAGGATCCTGTAAGAAAATTAAATACTTGTTCCCTAAAGCTCACGCTGTAGCATATGTAATGATGTCTTTTAGAATCGCTTATTATAAGGTTTATTATCCAAAAGCCTTCTATGCTGCCTTCTATACTGTTAAGGTAGAAGATTTTGATGCTGACTTGTTTGTAAAGGGTAAGGATGCTGTACTGACCAAGTGGAGAGAAATTGAAAGACTTGGAAATGCTGCTACGACAAAGGAGAAAAACCTTGGCATACTATTGGAAGTAGTGTATGAGATGTATTTGAGAAACATTAAGCTGCTGCCTGTTGACTTATATAAGTCTGCCGCTGATAAATTCAGTGTAACAGAGGAAGGAATATTACCACCCCTTAATGCATTGCAGGGAGTAGGCATAAACGCAGCCTTTAGTATAGTAAAGGCAAGAGCGGAAGAAGCTTTCTTTTCTATAGATGAATTTAGAGAGAGAACTAAGGTTTCAAAGACAGTAATTGAGATTTTAAAGAACCACGGATGCTTTAAAAACTTACCTGCAAGTAGTCAAATAAGTTTATTTTAACTTGCCTGCAAGTAAATATTAGTTCATATTTGCTTGCATAGCATATTAATAAATGTTATAATCCATTTGTGTGAATAATTTTCTGTTATTTTACGCATAATGTTACTAGTTTAATCTATTCATTGATTTGTCAGAGTGGGGTTTCCCACTCTTTTATATTATAATATGAGAGTGATATCTTAGAGAAAGGGAGTATAACATGAGCAAGACAAAGGTAGAAGATATTGTATATGAGCTTAGTAAGCCTATTGTTGATATGCACAAATTTGAACTCGTGGAAGTAGAGTACAAAAAAGAAGGTGGAGAATGGTATCTAAGAATATACATAGACAAGGAAGGTGGCATAACCATTGATGACTGCCAGGTGATAAGTGAAGAATTAAGTGAGATTCTTGATGAGACAGATCCAATAGATAGCTCATATATTTTTGAGGTTTCTTCACCGGGTATTGAAAGACCCTTAAAAACAGAACGAGATTATCAGAAAGCGATGGGTAAGCTTATAGAGGTTAAGCTATTTGCACCTACTGATGAGGGTAAAAAAGTAATTGAAGGAACACTCTCCGGTTACTCTGAGAATAATGTTGAGTTAGAGCAAAATGGAAATAAGCTTGTAATTGATAAAAAGCAAATTGCTATTATAAAACCAGTAATTACATTTAATGAAACCCAGTATTAAATTTATTTAGAATTCAAAGGGAGGGAGTAAAATGAACGGAGAATTCCTTGAAGCAATGGATCAAATTTCTAAGGAAAAGGGAATATCAAAGGATTTATTATTTGAAGCAATTGATTTAGCATTAGTATCTGCCTACAAAAAGAATTTTGGTACTTCACAAAACGTAAAGGTATTAATAGATAAGCAAAGTGGTGAGGTTGAGGTATATTCTCTTAAGACAGTTGTAGAGCAAGTTGAAAATGACTTCTTGGAGATAAGTCTTCCGGAAGCAAAAGTAATAAATAGAAACTATGAAATTGGTGATACTTTAGAAAATAAAGTAACACCAAGAAATTTTGGTAGAATAGCTGCACAGACAGCTAAACAAGTTGTTGTACAAAAGATCAGAGAAGCCGAAAGAGGAAATATATTTGAAGAATATGTAACAAGAGAAAATGAATTAGTCACAGGACTTGTACAAAGGAAGGAAAAGAACAACGTATATGTTGATCTTGGTAAGACTGAAGCAGTGCTTCCAGCTAATGAGCAGGTACTGGTGGAAGCATACAATTTAAATGACAGAATAAAATGTTATATACTAGAGGTAAAGAAAACAACCAAGGGACCACAAATAATTCTTTCTAGATCTCATCCGGGTCTTGTAAAGCGACTATTTGAACTTGAGGTTCCTGAAATACAAACTGGTGTAGTAGAAATAAAAAATATATCAAGAGAGGCAGGCTCAAGAACAAAGCTTGCTGTGTACTCTCATGATCAAAACGTTGATGCGGTTGGAGCTTGTGTAGGACAAAGAGGTCAAAGAGTTCAGACTATAGTGGATGAGCTTAAGGGAGAAAAGATTGATATAATTCAATGGAGCAGTGATCCGGCGTTACTTGTTTCTAGTGCACTTAGTCCTGCTAAGGTTATTGAAGTACAAATTGAAAAGGAAACAGGAACTGCACATGTAATAGTAAGCGATTCACAATTATCCTTAGCAATAGGAAAAGAGGGTCAAAATGCTCGACTTTCTGCAAAGCTTACAGGCTGGAAAATTGACATAAAGAGTGAATCCCAGTCAAATAAATAAGGGGGGTAATCATATGCAAAGAATTAAAAAAATTCCCCTAAGAAAATGCTTGGGCTGCAATGAAATGAAACCCAAAAAGGAACTATTAAGAATCGTTAGGAGCCCTGAAGGCAAGGTTAGTATTGATAAAACAGGAAAGGCTGCAGGTAGAGGCTGTTATATCTGTCATAACATTGAATGTCTCGAAAAAGCCATAAAGGCAAAACGAGTACAAAATGCTTTAGAGGTTCAAGTTGATAAAGATTTATTTGAACAACTAAGGGGGCAGTTGAGTAAAAGTGAATAAAATATATTCTATGCTTGGATTAGCAAGCAAAGCCGGCAGACTTGTATCAGGAGAAGATATAGTACGAAATTCAATAAGAAAAAATAAAGTAAAATTGATGATAATATCTGAAGATGCTTCAGAAAATACTAAGAAAAGATTCCTCAATGCTGCAGAGTTTTATAAGGTACCTGTAGTTATATGGGGGCAGAAGGAAGTATTAGGCTCAAGCATTGGGAAAAGCGATAGGTCAGTAGTAGGCATATGTGATGTAGGCTTTCAGAAAAACATAAGCTTACTTTTGTCAGACCTTGCTTCCAATCCCGGAAATAAATCAGGGGGTGAACCGAATGAATAAAATGAGAATATATGAACTAGCAAAAGAATTTAACACATCCAGCAAAGAACTTTTGAATAAGATAGAGCATCTTAATATAAATGCTAATAATCACATGAGTGCTTTGGAACCTGAAGAGGTAGAAAAAATAAGAAACTACTTCTATAAAGGCAGCAAGGTTATTGCTGAAGAGGAGAAAAAAGCTGCAGCTGCACAACAAAAGAATGCTTCAACAGCTAATTCTAATAACCAAAAACAACAGAATCAAGTACCAGCGGTTAACAATCAGCAAGCACCTGTTGTAAGCAACCAAAAGCCCGTTATGAATAATCAGCAAAGACCTGCTGTTAACACCCAAAAGCCATTTGTAAGTAATCAGCAAAGACCTGCTGTTAGCAATCAAAAGCCTTATGTAAATAATCAGCAAAGACCTGCTGTTAGCACCCAAAAGCCTTATGTAAATAATCAGCAAAGACCTACTACTGGTAGTCAACAAAAACCTCAAACAAATAACGTTGCACATATAGAAGAACCTAAAAATGACAACGAAGAGGTAGTTGCTACAAACATAAAAGATGATGTGAAAAAGGTTGAGCGTATAGGCAAGAAGCCTCAAAACAACCAGGGTAAGCCACAAGGCAGATACAATAATAATAATAGACCAAATAACAAGTTTGGAAAAAGCGGCAGATATCATGGAGGAAATAATACTCCTCAACCTAAGAGAGAAGAGCCTGTTAATAAGAAGCCAATTAAAGTTGGGGATACCGTATCTGTAAAGGATCTAGCAGAGAGAATGAGCAAGCCTGCAGCTGAGATAATTAAGAAGCTGCTTATGCTTGGTATCATGGCAACAATAAATCAAGAGCTGGACTTTGATACAGCTACTTTAATAGCTAATGATTTTGGTATACAGGTAGAGAGACTTGTTGACAAAACCAGTGAAGAAGTACTTCTAAAAGAAGAAGAGGATAGACCGGAGGATCTTAAAGCAAGACCACCAATTGTAACAATAATGGGACACGTTGACCATGGTAAGACTTCACTTTTGGATGCTATAAGAGAAACAAATGTTATAGCTACTGAAGCTGGGGGAATAACACAGCATATAGGAGCTTATACTGTTAACGCAGGGGGCAGGAAGATTGCATTCCTTGATACTCCTGGACACGAAGCCTTCACAGCTATGAGAGCTAGAGGTGCAAAGGTAACTGATATAGCTATATTAGTAGTTGCTGCTGACGATGGTGTAATGCCTCAAACAATTGAAGCTATAAACCATGCAAAGGCTGCAAATGTATCAATAATAGTAGCTATCAATAAGATAGATAAACCTGGAGCAAATCCAGATAAGGTAAAGCAAGAGCTTACTGAGTTTGGACTTATATCTGAAGACTGGGGCGGAGACACTATTATGGTGCCAGTATCTGCAAAGAAAAAAATTGGTATAGACAATCTGTTAGAAATGATAATTCTTGTATCAGATATACTTGAGCTTAAAGCAAATCCAAACAAGAAGGCAAAAGGTACTGTTATCGAAGCAAAAATCGATAAGGGTAGAGGTCCAATTGCATCTATATTAATACAAGAAGGTACTCTAAATATTGGTGATGCCTTCGTTGTAGGATATACAAGCGGTAGAATCAGAGCTATGGTAGATGACAAGGGTAAGAGACTAAAAAAAGCGACTCCATCAACTCCTATTGAAATAATAGGTCTCTCTGAAGTACCAGATGCAGGTGACATATTTGTTGTAATGGATGATGAGAAGGATGCAAGACAAATTGCTGAGAAGCGTAAAGATAAGCAAAAGCAATCTCAACAACAAACAGCACAAATGATTTCTTTAGATGATTTGTTTAGCCAAATTCAAGAAGGAAAGATGAAGGAGCTTGACGTCATTGTTAAAGCAGATGTTCAAGGCTCAGTTGAAGCTGTTAAGCAGTCCCTAGTAAAACTTAGCAACGATGAAGTTAAAGTAAGAACTATACATGGTGGTGTTGGTGCTATAACTGAGACTGACGTAATGCTTGCGGCGGCATCCAATGCTATAATAATTGGCTTCAATGTAAGACCACAAAACGCGGCAACAGAGCTTGCTGAGAAAAATAAGGTTGATATAAGATTGTACCGTATAATCTACAAAGCTATAGAAGACATTGAAGCGGCTATGAAGGGCATGTTGGAGCCTGAGTATAAAGAAGTTATACAAGGACATGCCGAGATAAGAACATTATTTAAGGTTTCCAGTATAGGAACTATAGCTGGTTGTATGGTTATAGATGGCAAAATATCAAGAAATAGCTCAGTAAGATTGGTTAGAAACGGAATTGTTGTCCATGAAGGAAGTCTTGCATCCTTAAAGAGATTCAAGGATGATGCAAAGGAAGTAAATTCTGGTTATGAATGTGGTCTTAATTTGGAGAAATACAATGACATTAAGGAAGGCGATATTATAGAGAGCTTTATAATTGAGGCTGTTCCAAGAAAATAATTAATAGGCTGGTGCATAGCAATGTCAAAACATAGACGAGACAGAATTGATGAAGAAGTAAAAAGAGAAGTCAGTAAAATAATCATGAATGAACTTAAGGATCCTAGGATATCAACCCTCTGTAGTGTTGTAGCAGCAGAGGTTACCCCGGATCTAAAATACGCAAAGATATTTGTCAGTGTTTTAGGTAATGAGGAAGAGAAAAAATCCACACTAACGGGTCTAAACAGTGCGGCAGGTTATGTGCGTAAGGAGATTGGAGCACGGATAAATCTCAGAATCAATCCTGAAGTACATTTTGAATTGGATCAATCCATAGAGCATGGTGCTAAAATACTGAATATATTGAGTGAGATTAATAAGAAAGATGGTGGCAATAAAGCTTGATATATGAACAGGTGATTAATGCCATAAATATCAGCTCAAAAGTAATTGTTACCTCCCATGTAAATCCTGATGGTGACAACATAGGTGCATCTTTAGCACTTTGCCAAGCTCTTAAAAAACTAGGTAAAGAAGCAGTATTTGTGCTAGATGACAATGTACCTGAGCTATATAAGTTTCTTAAGGGAGCAAAGGAAGTACAAAAGCCTGCTTCCTTTTTCAATCATGGATTTGATCTAGTTATTTCTATGGATTGTGGAGACTTTGAACGCTTAGGTAAAGTAGGAGAGTTGACTGAAGGCATACCGCTTATTAACATTGATCATCACATAAGCAATACAAACTTTGGTTATATAAATCTTGTGGAAGCAAATGCAGCTGCTACAGCTGAAATAGTTTATAAGCTTATAAAATCAATGGGAATATTTATAGATAAGGATATAGCACAGTGTATATATACAGGCATTGTGACTGATACTGGTCAATTTCAGTATACTAACACAACAGAAGAAACCCATGTCATAGCTGCAGAGCTAATTATTGCAGGGGTAAGCCCTTCTGATATATTTAACAGGATTTATCAGAACAATCCTAAGGAAAAGATATTGCTTATAAAAGAGGCGTTAAAATCCTTGGATTTTCATTTTGATGATAGAGTATCCTGTATAACACTAAGTAAAGCACAGCTAGACAATATTTCTAAGACTGAACTGGATACTGAAGGCTTAGTAAATCTTGCCCGAGATATTGAATCCGTAGAAGTAGCTATTTTCCTAAAGGAGAAGCAACCAAACGTCATCAAAGCAAGCCTACGTTCAAAAAGCATAGTTGATGTAAGTGCAATTGCTAAAGCATTTGGTGGCGGAGGGCACATAAGAGCCTCTGGTTGCGGACTTTCTGGCACGCTTGAACAAGCTAAGGAAAAAATTCTACTTGCAATAAAAAAAGAAATTTAAGCGGTGAATTTGATGAATGGAATAATAAACGTACTTAAACCACCAGGAATGACATCACATGATGTGGTACACTTTATACGAAAAAAGCTGAAAATAAAAAAAGTAGGTCATACAGGTACTCTTGATCCAGAAGCGGCAGGAGTACTTCCTGTATGTTTAGGAAAAGCTACAAAGGCGGTACAGTATATTACTGACAAACGAAAAAAATATAGGACTATTATCAAGTTTGGTATACATACAGAAACCTATGACAAGTATGGCAAGATAGTTAAAGAACAACAAGTAAAGAAGATAGATATAGAGAAGCTGGAGTATATTTTGGAAGATTTCCGAGGCAGTATAAAACAACTCCCACCAATATATTCTGCTATAAAGGTAGACGGAAAGAAGCTTTATCAATATGCATTATCCGGCGAGGAAGTAGAGATAAAGGAAAGAGAAGTTAATATCTACTCAATTGTTATATTAGGTTATAATAATATTGATGAGGTAGTGCTTGATATTGAATGTTCCAAGGGTACTTATATAAGGTCAATATGCCATGATATAGGCCAAAAAATGGGTTGTGGAGCTTGTATGTGGCAGCTTATTAGAACTGAGTCTACACCCTTTCATATTGAAGAAGCTTATACATTAGAAGAAATTGACAGAGCTTCAGTTGAGGGTACTATTGACAATATACTTATTAATACTGATATAATATTTAAGGAACTTCCTTCTATAGAATTAAAACCTACTGCAAAAAGTGCTGCATTAAACGGAAGCCCTATATATGGCAAGGGTACATTACAAGACATTGAGCTAATAGACGAAGAAACAAATATTACTATTTATTGCGACAGTGAATTTCTAGGTATCGGAGTTATCAAATACTGTAGTGAAGAAAATAGAAAGTACATTAAAATAGAAAAAATGTTTGTATAATATACGAGGGTGGTTTTTGTGAGGATTTTTAATACTTATGAGCTAGCAAAAAAGCATAAGCCTTACTGCATAGCATTAGGCAGCTTTGATGGGGTACACATAGGACATCAAAAGCTTGTAGAAATTTTAAAATACAACGCAAGCTTGTTTGATTGTGCAAGCATGATATATACATTTGGAGTGCATCCTAGGAAAATTTTGAAACCTGATAAGTCATTATATATGATTACAAACAGTAGTCAAAGATCAGATTTAATGGCTGAAATGGGTGTTGATATACTTTTCTTAGAAAACTTTGAAAAGATTATGAATTTAAGTGCAGAGCAGTTTTTTCATGATATAATAATAGAAAAGTTTAATGCAAAGTGCTTGATTATAGGCTATAATTTTAAATTCGGTAAAAACAATGAAGGCGATGCTACGATACTAACTGGGCTTGGTGCTAAATATGGAATAATGATAGATGTAGTTGCACCGGTAGTTGTAAATGATGAGGTTGTATCTAGCACCTTAATAAGGCATATGATACACGATGGACTTGTAGATGATGTATATAAATATTTGGGCAGGACTTATTCCATACAGGGAAAAGTAATACATGGAAAGAAAAACGGCAAAGCCATGGGAATTAGAACAGCAAATATAGAAGCAGGCATCGAGGCGATTATACCTCTTAAAGGCGTTTATATTACTGATACTAAGATAGGCAAGGATATATACAAAAGCATTACAAACATTGGAGTAAATCCTACCTTCAAAGGAAGCAAAATAAGCATAGAAACCCATATCTTAGGCTTTGAAGGAGATTTGTATGATAAGGATATAGAGGTATATTTTATAAAGCGTTTAAGAGATGAAGTATTGTTTGAAAATATTGAAAATCTAAAAAAGCAGATTAATAGTGATATAGAAACAAGACTCCGATATAGGAGTATGTTATAATTATCCTTTACATATATAATTATATATGCTAAAATAATTTGTGGTTGTAATACCATTTGCTCAGTATATCGACTCACCAACGATACGCTTAGCTTATGGTGAATTAAATAGGAGGTGAAAATATGTTAACAAAAGACCAAAAGGAAGATATCATAAAGCAATATGGTGTGAAGGAAGGAGATACAGGTTCTCCAGAAGTTCAAATCGCATTGCTTACAGCAAGAATCAACTATCTAAATGATCATTTAAAAGCTAACAAGAAAGATCATCACTCAAGAAGAGGTCTACTAATGATGGTTGGTCAAAGAAGAGGCTTAGAAAACTACCTAAAGGGTAGCGATATTGAAAGATATCGTATAGTAATGGATAAACTTGGCTTAAGGGTAAAGAAATAGCTGGAGCGGGAATCATCCCGCTCTTTATTTTTAATACATAGCATACCATTTGTTTCCATATTTGCACATTTTAAAATATATTTTGACAAAAATCTACTTAATTACTTATTTATAAGTTTAATAAGATTTTTTTGTGCATAAGAAGGAAATAATAAAAAATAAATAGAAATATGTTAATTTGAAGGGAGGTATATGATGGAAAGATTTACATTAGAACTAGCAGGTAGAACACTTAGTATTGAAACAGGACGTCTTGCTCAGCTTGCTGACGGTGCAGTACTTGTACAATACGGAGAAACAAGTGTTTTAGTTACAGCATGCGCTTCAAATCAGCCAAAGGAAGGAATCGACTTTTTCCCATTAAGCTGTGATTATGAAGAGAGATTATATGCTGTAGGTAAGATACCAGGAGGATTTATCAAAAGAGAAGGAAGACCAACAGAAAAGGCGATATTATCCTCAAGACTTATAGATAGACCCATTAGACCACTTTTTCCAAAGGGATATAGAAATGACGTACAGGTAGTTGCAACTATTATGTCTGTTGATCAAAACAATTCACCAGAAATAGCTGCAATGGTAGGTTCTTCAGCGGCTCTTTCTATTTCGTCAATTCCATTTAAGGGACCTACAGGTTCTGTACTGGTGGGTTTGATTGATGATGAATTTGTATTAAATCCAAATGTGGAACAAAGAGAAAAGAGTAAGCTTCACCTAGTTGTATCAGGTACAAAGGAAGCAGTAATGATGGTAGAAGCTGGTGCACAAGAAGTACCAGAAAAGGTTATGCTAGAAGCAATTATGTTTGCTCATGACAACATCAAAAAGATTGTTGCATTTATTGAGGAGATAGTTGCAAAGGTAGGCAAGCCTAAGAGAGAGATAAAACTGTTTGAGATTAATCCTGAGATTAACAATGTAGTAAGAGAATTCGCTACAGAAAAGCTTTTAACTGCGATTAGAACAGTTGAAAAGCAAGAAAGACAGGCAAATATTGATGCAGTAAAGGAAGAGACATTAAATCACTTTGCAGAGATATATCCAGAAAACCTTAAGAATGTTGATGAGGTACTGTATAACATTATTAAGGAACAGGTTAGACATCTAATAACTGTTGAAGGTATTAGACCTGACGATAGGAAAACAGATGAAATCAGACCTATCTCCTGTGAGGTATCGGTACTTCCTAGAGTGCATGGTACAGGACTTTTCACAAGAGGACAAACTCAAGTAATAACAATAGCAACTCTTGGTGCACTAGGTGACATTCAAATATTGGATGGTCTTAGTGAGCAAGAAGTGACAAAGCGTTATATGCATCACTACAACTTCCCACCATACAGTGTTGGAGAAACACGCTTTATGAGAGGACCAGGCAGAAGAGAAATCGGACATGGTGCCCTTGCAGAAAGAGCATTGGAGCCTATGATACCTTCAGAAGAAGAATTCCCATATACAATTAGACTTGTGTCTGAGGTTATTGCTTCTAATGGTTCTACATCACAAGCCAGCGTATGCGGCAGCACATTAGCATTACTTGATGCTGGGGTACCTTTAAAGGCTCCTGTAGCAGGTGTGGCAATGGGATTGATGAAGGAAGCTGAAAATGTAGCAATACTGACTGATATACAAGGTATGGAAGATTTCTTAGGAGATATGGACTTCAAGGTAGCTGGCACAGCTATTGGCATTACAGCAATTCAAATGGATATAAAAATTGCAGGAATAGACAGACCTATACTTGAGAAAGCTTTAGAGCAAGCAAGAATAGGAAGATTGTTTATACTTGATAAAATGAATGCTGTAATAAGTAAGCCTAGAGCAGAGCTTTCACAATATGCTCCAAAGATTCTTACCACTAAGATAGATCCTGACAAGATAAGAGATGTTATAGGCCCAGGTGGTAAGATGATAAACAAGATAATCGCTGAAACAAATGTAAAGATAGATATAGAAGAAGATGGACGCGTATTTGTTGCAGCTATTAATAAGGCTGACGGAGAAAGGGCTATAAAGATTATCGAGAACCTGACAAAGGAAATTAAAGAAGGCGAGATTTATCTTGGAAAAGTTGTAAGGATAATGACCTTTGGTGCTTTTGTTGAAATACTTCCGGGTAAGGATGGCTTGGTACATATATCAAAGCTGGATAATAAGAGAGTAGAAAAGGTAGAAGATGTAGTTAATATAGGCGATGAAATACTTGTAAAGGTTACTGAAGTAGACAAGCAAGGTCGTATAAACCTTTCAAGAAAAGATGCTATGATAGATGAATCAAAAGAAAATACAACAGAAGAAAACAAATAAAAACATAAACCTGAGGTTTATGTTTTTCCCTTTTCTATTTAAAATTAAAGCAGAAGTGTAAAGCTTCTGCATATTTATTATGTAAATGAAAGTATAAATTTATCTTAAGTAAACTTTCTTTTAAATCCTTCTTTAATATATTGACATAATAATCATTAGATAATACAATATATGTACTGCTTATTTATAAATCGTATTATGAACATAATAATTCATAATATATTATAGCATAATAATAAAGTGTAGTCAAGACGGAAAAGGGGGAAATATAATGAAGCTGAATGAAAAAGAGTGGGTAGTTGAAGCCTCTAGACTTAAAGAGATATGTGACAGGATTGCAACTTTTATAATAGATAAGAACAAAAGCATGGATGAATACAAGGAAGATGTTATAGAAATACGACGAAGCATGTGGGACAACACTTCTCATGTAGTATCAGGAGAATTTGATGAAGCTGTAGAGATACTACAATATATAAATCTAATGAAACAGGAAGAAAAAAACCACCAACATACCAGTGAACAAATCAAAAAATTAGAAAGAATGTTGGAATCACCATATTTCGCTCGTATAGATTTTGTATATGATGAATTTGAAGGCGAAGAAAAAATTTATATTGGGATGTCTTCTCTAATAGACAATAACACCATGGATATTATCATATACGATTGGCGTGCTCCCATATCCAGTATGTTCTATGAATATGAGCTGGGAGAAGCTTCTTTTATTGCTGATAAAACTACTATAAAAGGTAAGATAGAACTTAAACGTCAGTATAGGATTTTAAAGTCAAAGCTTCTTTTGATGTTTGACAGCAGCATCAAAATTGATGATGAAATACTACAGGAGATACTTAGTAAGAGTGCCGATGACAAAATGAAAAACATAGTAATAACTATTCAAAAGGAACAAAATAAAATAATCAGAGATGAGAATACAAGAGTACTTATTGTTCAAGGGGCTGCTGGAAGTGGCAAAACCTCTATCGCTTTACATAGAATCGCATATTTATTATACAGACAGAAGGATGAGGGCTTAAAATCCAAAAACATCGCTATATTTTCACCAAATCAGATATTTAATGATTATATATCTGATGTATTGCCTGAGCTGGGAGAAGAAAATGTACACCAAACTACATTTTTTGAATACGCAAGAAGCTGCATAAATCAGGAAATTCAAATTGAGAATGCTAATGATCAAATGGAATACATGCTTTCACAAAGCAATGAGACTAAGCAGTATAAGCTTAGAAAAGATAGTATTAAATATAAGTCTTCTATGGAATTTCTAGATATTTTGGATGAATATCTATCATTCTTAAATGTGAATTATAATGGATTTGTTGATATAAGGTTCAACAAGACTTTGGTGATTTCTAAGGAGGAATTGGAAAAGCTTTATAGTCATGATTATAAAAGCTTTGCCCCGATTAAACGATTTCAAAAAATTAGAGATAGAGTATTTTATTTATTAAAGCCTTTAACAATATCACGGTTAAAAGAAATAACAAAACAGGTAGAGGATGGAGAAGAAATAGAATTTAATATACACCAAGTAAGCCGTGCAAGACTTTTCAATGAGTTAAATGAGCTGCGTGTTAAGGTAGAAGCTATGACTAAGATAGACCCCTATAAGTTATTTATAAAGTTATTTGTAGATAATGAGCTTTTTAATATTTTGTCTAAGAATGCTTTAGAAGATACAAAAGAGCTGCTTGATTATACTTCTGAATATTTACAAATGAGTAAGATGTATTATGAAGATCTTGCTCCATATATATATTTCAAAGGGATGCTAGAAGGTACATTGCATATAGCAGACATAAGACATGTAGTAATAGATGAGGCTCAGGATTATTCTTATCTGCAGTATCAAGTAATAAAAAGATTATTCAAATATGCTTTCTTCACTATTTTAGGAGATGTAAATCAAGCTATTTATACTTATATGCATACGGCTGATTACAGAAAAGTTAATGAAATTTTTTCTGATTATGGATCAAATATTATGACTTTAACTAAAAGCTATCGTTCAACAAGAGAAATTTGGGAGCTTTCTGAACAGGTTCTGACCAGCAGCAATGAGCAACAGCCAATATACAGAAGGGGAGATAAGCCTCAGATTATTAATGTAAGTATTAAGGATAACATGAATAAATATACTGTTCAAAAGCTAAAAGAGCTGTTAGAGCAGGGTATGAAATCTATAGCAGTAATATGTAAAACTGCAAAACAATGTGAAGAGGTTTATAATAAAATTAAAGTAGATATAAAACTGGTAAACTTGATTACATCTGAAAGCTCACGCTTAACATTGGGTATATGTATAATTCCATGCTACTTATCAAAAGGGCTGGAATTTGACGGGGTAATTATATATGATGCAAGCAGTGACAGCTATGATAGCGAAGAACATAGAAAGCTGATGTATACTATGTGTACGAGAGCATTGCATAAGCTATTTATAGTTTATTCAGGAGAGCTTACGCCATTGCTGCAAAATGTGAATCAAGAACAGGCAGAATATATTAATTATTAATTATCTTTACATTTTCTCTTCTTCTATCAGTATTTTGCTATTACCTATTGAATATGAATTATAAAGAGAAATTATTTAGAATTCATATTTTGGAGGGATAATAGTGAAGATAAAAATAATTATTTTAAGCAAGAAGAAGCTTTTATTGATTTTAGTATTAGTGCTTCTTGTAGTTGCTTTTTTAGTTTCACTAAAGAAAATAAGCATAAACACTATGAACTATTATGATCCTATATATAGTGGAGAGGCTGATGATAGGGAAGTGGCGTTTGCTTGTAATGTAGTTTGGGGAAATGAGTATTTACCTGAAATTCTTAGGATTTTAAAAGAGAATGATATAGTAATCACCTTCTTTATAGGTGGTGATTGGGCAAAAAAGTATCCTGAGGAGTTAAAAACCATATATAGTGCTGGGCATGAGCTGGGTAATCATGGTCAGAATCATAAAAAACAATCTCAGCTTAACATAGAACAGAATAAACAGGAAATACTAAAAGCAGAAGAAGCTATAAAAAGTGTTACAGGAGTAAAAACATTATTATTTGCTCCGCCTTATGGAGATGTGAATGATACTGTATCAAACAGTGCAGAAGCCTTGGGTTATAAGGTCATTATGTGGAGCATTGATACTATTGATTGGAATACTAAGGATTATAAGAAGATATTAGAAAGAGTAGAGAAAAAGCAGCATAATGGTGCTATTATATTGATGCATCCTACAGAAGTAACTGTCAAAGCTCTTCCTGATATGATAAAGAGCCTTAAGGCGAAGGGCTATGAAATTGTTGAAGTAAGTGAAGTATTGGATTAGAAATTGATTGTAAATATTAATTTTTTCATTTATAATTTAGTTTACATCATATATGAATACTATATATTTAAATTTTCTGTAATTTATATACTTTTGGAGGTATTTAATGTATAAAAAGCACCAGATGAAAAATAAAATAAGAATAGTAACAGAAGAAATACCATATGTAAACTCTGTATCAGTAGGCATTTGGGTAAAGGCAGGGTCAAAAAATGAAGAAAGTAACAACAATGGAGTATCACATTTTATAGAGCATATGTTATTTAAGGGTACAAAAAAAAGATCAGCTAAGGAAATTGCAAATAGTATAGATAAAATAGGTGGACAGCTAAATGCCTTCACTTCAAAGGAAAGCACCTGTTTTTATGCTAAAGTGCTAGATAGTCACTTTGATATTGCACTGGATGTTCTGGCAGATATGTTCCTTTTTTCAAACTTCGCAAAAGAAGAGATTGAAAAGGAAAAAGGTGTTATTATAGAGGAAATCAATATGTATGAGGACTCACCAGAGGATCTTGTACATGATTTATTCTCTCAAGGGGTATGGTCAAGCAATCCTCTTGGAATGTCAATTCTAGGTACTGAAGGGTCTTTAAATAGACTAGATAGAGAAAGAATAACCGACTACTACAATAGAAATTACCTACCAGAGAATATTGTTATTTCTGTAGTTGGAAATATAAAACATGATATTATTATAAATAAAGTAGAAAAATATTTTGGTAGTTTAACTGGATTGGAAAATGTATCTCCAAATATCGAAATACCAGTTTTTTCGCCAACAAGAATCACAAGGAAAAAAGATACTGAGCAAGTTCATTTATGTTTGGGTTTTGAGGGTATGGAGACTTACAATGAGCTTTTCTATCCAATGCTTATAATGAACAACATATTTGGAGGAGCCATGAGCTCAAGATTGTTTCAGAAGATTAGAGAGGATAAGGGCTTAGCCTATTCTGTATTCTCATATCCTTCTTCTTATCTGAACTGTGGTTTATTCTCAATATATGCAGGCATGAAGCCTACACAGCTTAAGAATGTAACAGAAATTATTATGCAGGAAATACATGAAATTATAGATAAGGGTCTGACAGAAGAAGAGCTGTTTGATTCTAAGGAACAAACAAAGGGTGGCTATACTTTAGGACTAGAGAGTACTAGCGGCAGAATGATATCAATAGGTAAGTCGGAGCTAATGCATAATAAGATTCAAACACCAAGCGAGGTATTGGAGAAAATTGATCAAGTTGATATGGATAGTGTAAATAATGCTATTAAACTGATATTTAATTTGGACAAAATAGGAGGAGCAGTCATAGGCCCTTTAAAAAAGAATTTTAAATTAGAGGATATATTATAAAAATTATAGCCGTAGAAACATCTGTTTTTGAAATATTGGTAATGTATTTTTCACAATATATATTTGCTCGGACGCTCATAGTCTGGGCAATGTTTATAGAGAGGAGAGTTCCAATGGATATAGAAGTTAAGGTAAAGTTAATACGAAAAATTGATGGACATGCTGATTTTATGCCAACCTATGCTACACAAGGCTCAGTAGGTATGGATTTAAAGGCTTGTATAGAGGAGCCCATTACTATTGCTCCAAAACAAATAGTTAAGATTCCTACAGGTTTAGCAATACAAATACCAAACAAATATATAGGTGGCTTTGTGTTTCCCAGAAGCGGATTATCTAGTAAAAATGGAATATCTTTAATCAACTGTGTAGGGGTTATAGATTCTGACTATATAGGTGAGATAATATGTCCTTTGGTTAATCACAGTGAAAATGAGTTTATAGTAAATCCAGGAGACAGAATTGCTCAGCTTGCATTTATGCCTGTGTGTAATGCATCACTGGTACAAGTAGATGAGCTGGAGAAGACAGAACGAGGAAATGGCGGCTTTGGATCAACAGGGGTAAAATAACACTCTCAAATTTTGGAATATTTGTCCCAAAACAGCATATATATTAATGAAATATATACTGTAAGAGGTGAGAGTATGAGATTCAGTAAGCTTGGAGGTAAGGAAATAGTTTCGCTTCCTGCCTGTGAAAGATTAGGTTTTTTGGGAGATTGCGATTTAATGGTAGATGAGGAAACAGGTTATATCAAATCGCTTATAGTACCGGAAAATAAGAACCAGCTATCCTTTTTTATTGATAGAAGATACTTAGAAATACCTTGGGATAGAGTACGAAAAGTAGGTAGTGATATGATAATCATAGATTTTGCTGATATTTTGAAATAATATCATATCTTCTATTACTATGACAAACCCTATGAATTAAAAAATGCGACTATTTCTGCTATTTTGTAGAAATAGTCATTTTTTATTAAAGGCTTCCTTTGTTGTTAAAATGCTTCAGTACAAGCCTAATGTATGTATATATAAAAAGTACAAACACCTATATATTACTTGAAACATACTATATATTAGTTTTAAAAAAGTGGAGGAGATATTTATGCTTTGCAAGGAAGACAGCAAGGGAGGCTGCAAAACTATGAACTTCCTGATAATAGGTGGGGATGACAGACTAGTCGAGCTTGCTAATATTTTCTCAGGGAAGGGCTATAATATTTATACCTATGGTATGGAAAAAGCAGTTGGCTGTCAGGCTAAGAATTTCACCAGCCTGGATGAAGCTGTTTCTGAGTGCAATGTCATAATAGGTCCTATACCCTTCTCGAAGGAGTTGAACAAAGTAAATTCATTATATACAGAAGAAGTAATAAAAATTGATAGCCTATTTAGCAAAATTATACCTGACAAGATGTTGTTTTTTGGTGCATTGAACAAAAACTCTAGAGAGCTTGCAGAACAAAATAATATTAAATATACTGACTACTACTATGAAGAGAGCTATCAGATATTAAATGCAATACCAACTGCTGAAGGAGCCATTGCACTTATGGTAAGTGAAACAGAAAAAACGGTTTTTGGTTGTAGGGTGTTAATACTTGGATATGGTAGAATAGGTAAGCTTCTATCTGAATATACAAAGGCCTTGGGTGCAAAGGTATATGTTGAAGCGAGGAAGGATGCGGATTTAACCTGGATAAAAGCGAAGGGTATGAATGCGGTACATCTAAATGATTTAGATGATTATATTGGTGAAATGGATATCATCGTAAACACTGTTCCGGCACTGATAATAGACTCAAATAAACTGGAACTTGTTAAGAAAGAAGCATTAATACTTGATCTGGCATCATTGCCCGGTGGTGTAGATTTTACAGCTGCAAAACAAATGGGTGTAAAGACGATACATGCACTAGGAATACCAGGTAAGATTGCTGCAAAGTCAGCAGCAGAATACATCTACGATACGGTTATGAAGCAATTAATTGGTGACTGAAAGGGTGAAATATATGAATTTGAACGGAGTAAAAATAGGTCTGGCAATTACTGGCTCTTTCTGCACCTTTAGCAAGGTTTATAAAGAGATTGAAAATATTGTTAGTGCAGGAGCTAAGGTCACACCTATATTTTCTTTTAATGCAGCAACATTAGATACAAGATTTGGTAATGCAAAGGAATGGGTAGATAAATTTGAAACACTGACAGGCAGTAAATCAATAATGACCATTCCAGAAGCTGAACCAGTAGGACCCAAAAATATGTTTGATATTTTAGTTATAGCACCATGTACAGAGAATACTACTATAATACAAAATTAACAATTGAGCTGTTTCCAATATTAAAAGTAAATGCAATACTACCTGAGTGATTGTCGCATTCAATAGTAATATATTTAACAGAAAGATTAATAATTTGCTTCAAATACTTGCTGTGGTTAGTGTTAAAAACTTCTTCGAGTACATTAAGATAATCTGCCGCTTCAAAAACTTTATCAGCATTTAAATTGTTTGATATCAGATAATCCCTTTCAATCTGCAATTGTTGAAGCGTTCTCTCTAGCTTTATAACTTTATCTATAATAATATTACTACTTTTTAATTCATCTCTATTTAATATATAAATATACTTATCAAGTTGATTGCTACAGCTCTGGATTTGGTTTTGAATTTGTGCTAGCTCTGCTGTTAATTCAGATGTTTCTCTTATAATTGTCAGTGTATCCTCTATAAGCTGGTTGTCTTGTAGCAGCCTATAAATTATTTCCATAACCTTCGACTCTATTGCAGAAGCATTTATAAGTTTTTTACATCCTTTGCACTTATAATATCTGTAGGTTTTAGAAGCAGATTTAGTTGAGAAACCAAGCATATTACACCTGCAACTTGGACATATTACCTTATCAGACAGTACAAAGCATGTTTGATTATCTTTAACCTGTCGCCTAATTTTGCTGGATTGGCGTAGCTTTTGTGCAGTCTGCCATATATCATTACTTATTATAGGTTGATGAGAGCCGGCTGTTTGGTATTCATCTACAGAACCAATATTATGTCTGTTTATTCCTATATAAACAGGATTGCTTAATATGACTGAGATACTATCCTTTCTAAACTTCTTACCTCTTTTTGTTTTATAGCTTTTTTCGTTAAGATAATAAGCAATGTCGCTCATGCTCATTCTATTTAAAACATAAAGCGTGTATATCAGCTTAACTGTTTCAGCTTCTTGAGAGTTAACTGTCAGTTGTCTACCAATGCTTTCATAGCCCAGGACTGTTCCTGTTTTTCCACCTTTTCTAGCATATTCCTGCAAACCCAGCTTAACGTTGTCTATTATAGTATTTCTTTCAAACTCGGCTATAGAGCCTAACAGCTGAAGGGTCATACGACCTACGGCGGTTGAAGTATCGAGCTTTTCTGAGTAGCTATTAAACACTATATTATTATTCTCTAGCTGATCAAGAATTAATAGTAAATCCTTTAGACTTCGTGAAAGTCGTGAAATCTTCCAAACTAAAACCATATTGAATTTACCTCTAGAAGCATCCTTAAGCATTTGTTGAAGTCCGGAGCGATTCTTAGTAGTTTTGCCTGAAACTCCTAAATCCTTGTAAATTTCATATATATCTATATTATAAAGTTGGCAGTATTGTTCTAGTGTCTCGACTTGTGCGTCAACTGATTGTCCCTCCAAAGCTTGTTCTTCTGTGCTAACTCTTATGTACAAAGCAGCTTTGATTGTAGTACAATCCATTGTGCTTACCCCCCTTAGACAAAGTAATTTAAATAACAGTACTTATAATTTCTTTAAAAAAACATATAGTATAGTATATTAGGATGGGACAGAATATAGGAGTCTATGATTAGTGTATTAATCACTATAAATTTTCATATATAATTAAATATTAATGATGAACATAACACCTTACATAATATTTATTATGTAAAGTATTATAATGTAATGCAGTAATATAGGAGGTGTAATAATGGATCGGAAGGACATATTTGATGTTTTGCTAGGGAAAACAAGCTTTGACGATGAGCAAGACATTAATTATAGAGCTTTTATAAGCTGTTTAGCTGATATAATTTTGAATAAGTATGAAAACAAAGACATTGACAAGGATTTAATAGAAGAATAAACTATTACTGTCTAAAATTTATATAATATTTAGGGAGTATTTCTCCCTGTTTTTGTTTTGAGTAAAATGGAGAAGGTGTAAATATGACTTATAATTGGTTAGAGTGGGTTGGTTACTTGGCTTCAGTTATAATAGCTGTATCCTTGCTTATGAGCTCATTAGTGAAGCTTAGATGGTTAAATCTTGTCGGCTCTATTTTATTTGCAGTATATGGTTTTATGATTAATGCTTTACCTGTAGGCTTGATTAATACTATAATTGTTTTTATAAACGTGTATTATCTTTATAGAATATATACATTCAAAGAATATTTCAAGCTTATTGAAATTACTCAAAACAGTGAATATCTAAACAACTTCTTTAGCTTTTATAAAGATGATATTAAGAAGTTTTTTCCAAAATTTAATTTTGAAATAGAAAAAGCCCCTGTACGCTTTTATATATTGAGAAACATGGTAGCGGCAGGAGTCTTTATTGCATCGGAGTATGATAAAGAATCTTTATTTATTGATTTGGATTTTGTTATGCCTGAGTATAGAGATTTTAAAATAGGTACCTTTATATTTGTGTATAATGAACGATATTTTCTAGAGAGGGGCTACAAACGGCTAATAAGCTATGCATATAATGGAAAGCATAACAGCTACTTAAAACGAATGGGCTTTAGAGAAATGGAGCAGAATGGTAATAGATTGTTAGTAAGAAATGTAGGTAAGAGCAGATGATTTTGCAGTATAGTCGGATTGCCTACAG
>JBAVGO010000190.1:0-1882 GCA_049684915.1 Lutisporaceae bacterium
AAGGTTTCAATCCTTATTATAGTGGAACATTGATATAAACAATAACAAGCTGTAAACAATCTTTGCAATAACTACCTGGTTTCAATCCTTATTATAGTGGAACATTGATATAAACCATCATATAAAAATAATGATGGTAAAGGAATGTATTTGTTTCAATCCTTATTATAGTGGAACATTGATATAAACGCACACGCTAGGCAATATAGGATAGTATCCTATGAGTTTCAATCCTTATTATAGTGGAACATTGATATAAACGAGGACAAGTATAACAACGAAACTCGCACAAGAACCATATGTTTCAATCCTTATTATAGTGGAACATTGATATAAACTCTTTTTATTGAGTAGTATTTTTATAATAAAATCGAGTTTCAATCCTTATTATAGTGGAACATTGATATAAACCAGTCTATTGCATTAGGGAAAGCACTGAACGATCCTAGTTTCAATCCTTATTATAGTGGAACATTGATATAAACTCGTAAAATCCTGCTACATATTGATAATACAGCATTCTGTGTATTTTTTGAACAGCTTAAAATTAGATTTTTTTTGCATGATCCGTTAAATAAACTAATGTTTTTACTTATATTTTGCATATCAACACAACCTTATAACCATTGGTATTGAATACTTCAATGGGTACTCATTCAAATTTTCCAATAATTTTTCAATAACATATTATTTCACCCTTAAAATTGTTCCAAATCCCCTTGATACAGCCTTCCCTAAGCCTAAATAATCGGGAATATTAAAATTAGTTCTGAATCTTCCTTTAAAAGCAGTCATTTCTATATTTTTGAACTTTACTATAGTTTCCTTTAAATCCACCCATGAATATACAGTATCTTCGACTGTATATTCCATTCCTTTTGATAGAGATATAATATTTCCTATCAATATTTTCTTCATAAGCTCTTCACGTTCTATTTGCTTTGCCACTCTATATCTTTCAATATTATTTTGATTAAGTGCTATCCAAGGTGTCAAAAATTCATATTCAATATAGTCATTATATAACCCAAATTCAACCTTTTTCCTTATGATTTCCTTTTCAAAAGCTTCATAAACTTTCCCACTTAGATTTAATTCATCAGTTTCTACTGCTACTTTTGATACTATCTTAGCACCTTCTAGTATACCACAGATTATTGGGTTATTTTGTATTATTTTATACTGTACCTTAGGATATGAGAAAATCAGCTTATCTTCTATATGATTGTGCATTAGCTCTTGTTCTTTGTATTTATTTGCAAAATATCCCCTAAGCTTAACCCCTTCTCTCGTATGAATATTTATATTGTTAAACTTCACAAGTGCATAGTCTAGCTCCATATATACCTCCTAAAAGCTTATACCATCCTCTATTCTTCTTATACCTAAATCCAAATCATAATACTCTAATTCTAGGATGTTCATATCCATTTTTTCTTCTCTAAAATTAATAATATCCTCTTCCTTCTTATACACAGATACCTTGTATTGATTTAATCTTCTCCAACAGTTAATTAGTTCCTGTTCGCTGAGTTCTTCATTTAATATTTTATCAATACAATTCTGGGAAATTTCATCAGCATTAATTATAATGTCAACCTTTTCTACTTTTTCTTCTATAAGTTCAAACATTTTTCTAAAGCTTTCAAATCTTAGATTTTTAATGACGTCTAGCATATCATTGGACAGGTCATCAGATTTTTTGTTGTTTAGCATTTCAAAGTATTGTCTATTAATATCAAATATTTCACTTTCCTTTATAATTACTCTGTCTTTAAGTATTTTTAAGGTTTCATTTAATAGATATTGAGGGTAAATATAATTACAGTATCTTTTATCACTATGATTTTCATTTATCAGTAAATAAAGCTTCAAGATACCC
>JBAVGO010000191.1:0-16771 GCA_049684915.1 Lutisporaceae bacterium
GGCTAGAGGTGATTGACCTACTAGAAAAAGTTACACCAGATATTATCATATTGGACATTATTATGCCACATCTTGATGGGTTGGGAGTGCTAGAAAGAATAAATGCAATGAATCTGCCAAAGTATCCGAAGATTATAGTACTTTCTGCGGTAGGACAGGATAAAATTACACAGAAAGCATTAACCTTAGGAGCAGAATACTATGTAGTCAAACCCTTTGATATGGAAGTGTTCTCAAAGAGAATTAGAGAGTGCATTGGAACTAAGACAGATGAATCTGAAAGAAGATCTTATGTCTCGAATTTTGGAATAACACAAATGTCAAGCTCAGCACCAACTTCTCATGAATTAGAGAGTGCTATTACAGACATAATCCATGAAATTGGAGTTCCTGCACATATTAAAGGTTATATATATTTGAGAGAAGCAATAACTATGGTAGTCAACAATCTTGAGATGTTAAGTGCAGTTACAAAAGAGCTGTATCCATCAATTTCTCGTAAGTTTAATACTACTCCAAGCAGAGTAGAACGAGCTATAAGACATGCTATAGAAGTTGCTTGGAGCAGAGGAAGAGTTGATGTAATCAACAATTTGTTTGGATATACTGTACATAACGTAAAAGGAAAGCCAACTAATTCTGAGTTTATTGCTATGATAGCTGATAAGCTAAGAATACAAATGAAAATTAGCTAAATTAATAAGAATTTGTAGGCATGGTTTTTACCATGCCTTTTGTCACATATTTGTTGTTCTTATAATAAGCTGTTAAGGGGTGATTTTATGCATAATATAGTGCAGAATAAAGCTAGAAAGACCTTAGTAGCAACCTTATCTGGAAATATTGATATAAATCAAGCAAATGCAATGCTTTCTGATTTTAAAAAAATTACTTATGGACTCAATACAAAAGATTATGTTCTTATAATAAACCCTGAGAATCTTTCTGCAAATATTTTTGTAATACCTATACTACAAAGCTTTGTGAATTTGGTGGCTGAGCTTAAATTTAAGAGAATGTATCTCATTAATTCTGATAAATATGCAGCTCTTATTAAGCAACAATTAGGAAATACAGATGTAGCTGCTTCTCTCAAATTTGCGACGAACGTAAACGAAGCTTTAAATAGTTTTTAAAAGAGACATTGCACATAAATGTCTCTTTTAATTTAGTTCGTTTTCTCTTATCATATCTACATAACAGTGCCTTAAAGTGGTTTCTGAACTGCAACCTTGCTTGTAATACCAGTCCTTTACTGTTTTTTCTGTCTCTTGGTTCAAGCCCTCTAATTCATGAGGATAAACAGCTATTATTTCATGAGTCTTTTTGTCTCTAAGTCCCAAAATCGCTTTTTCTATTGTCTCTTTCACTGTAATCACCTTTCTTTGTTTTAATTTTAACTATCATTTATTAGATTTTGTAATTTTATTTTTTATAATACATAGGAAAGTACAAATCTTGTAGCAAAAAATATAATAGATTATTTTAATTAACATGAATTACTGATATTCGTGTAATTTGAACTATTCTTAGCATGTAAAATGCTTGGTACGAAATATATAGCTATGTTTTGTATTTTTTTTGTATTTTAATTTAATACTAGAAGTAGGCGGAGGTGTTCAAAATCGATGTATCTTGAAGGAATTATAAAAATTGGCACCAGAACCAAAGAGTTAGTAAAATATTTATCAATAAATGATATTGCAATTATACAGCATGATGATATAGACGAGCTGGCTGCAAAAGCATTGATTTCTACAGGTGCAAAAGCTGTTATTAATACAGGTTGCTCAATGACAGGTAGATATGCTTCCAAGGGTACTTCTCTGCTTGTATGCAGCAACGTCATGCTTTTTGACACCAAGCTCGATCTAGGCACCTTTAAAGATGGAGATTATATTAAGCTGAGAGGTAGAGATATATTATTGAATAATAATCATTTGTATACTAATTCATGCTTTCTTTTAAATAATGATTATATCGAAGAAAAATTACTGGAAAGTAGTTGTAATTATGGGCTTCAGCTTTCAAACTTTATTGATAATACAATTCAATATGCTGAAATAGAAAAGAACTCGATTCTTGATTTTAATTGCTATCCAGAGCTTAACACAAGCATAGATGGAAGATGTGTTATTGTTGTTGTACGTAGTTTTGAAAGCAAGGATTATCTTTTGGGGTTGAAGGATTTTATTAATAGAGAAAAGCCTATACTTATAGGAGTAGATGGAGGAGCAGATATAATTATAAGCTGTGGTTTTGCTCCAGATATTTTGATTGGTGATATGGACAGTGTATCAGATGTAGGAATATATAAAAGTAAAGATTTAATACTACATGCATATATAGATGGAAGCTGTCCATGTAAAGAAAGAATTGAAGCTTTGAGTATTAAATATAAACTTCTTCCAATGAAAGGAACTAGTGAGGATATTGCCCTTCTATTAGCTTATGATAAGGGTGCATCAAATATTGTTTTAATTGGAGGACATAGCTATATGACAGATTTTCTTGATAAAGGAAGACCTGGCATGGGAAGCACTTTAATAACTAGATTTAAGGTTGCAGATCGCTTGATTGATTATAAATACATTATGAGATTTAACTACTTGATGGATAATAAAAAAACAGAGACATTTTCAAAAACCGAAGGTGATTTGGTATGGATGAAAATGTGACAGCAATATTACCTGCATACAATGAAGAAGAAAATATAAAGGATACTATAAATGCTGTTAAGGGTATAGAAGGAATAACAGAGATTATAGTTGTGGATGATGGCTCTGAGGATAACACCTATAGGGCAGCAGAAGGCTTTAAGGACATATTATTAATACATAACAATGCTAACAAAGGGAAGGGTGGAGCAATAAAAGCTGCACTTCCTTATGTTTCAAATAAATATGTAATATTTATAGATGCAGATTTAAAACAAAGTGCATCAGAAATGAAGAAGCTTGTAAGTAATACAAAAAGAAATAGCAGGACTATGCTAGTGGCTGTATATCCCAAACCGTTAAAAAAGGGCGGTTTTGGACTGGTTAAATGCTTATCTAGGAAGGGTCTATACATGCTTACCTCCAAAACCTCTGATTCTGTTTTAAGTGGACAGCGATTAGTGAGCACAGAATTTATTCGAAATATAAGCATTCCCAGTAATTTTGCAATGGAGTTTAAAATTACTTTAGAGGCTATAAAAAATGGTCTTAATATTGTTGAAGTGCCTGTAAATATCAGACATAGAGAGACAGGTAGAAATATAAAAGGTTTTATACATAGAGGAAAACAGTTTGTAAATATATTAAATGTTTTGATTAGGGAAATGATGTGAATGAATATAGCAGTTACAAAAGCTACAATAATTAGTCTTGCAGCTATTCTTTTGTTAACATTAATAATTTCAAAGCTTTGTATAAAGCTTCTAATTAAAATGTTAAGAGAGGCAGGCTGTATAAAAATGAATTATAGGGGAAAAGAAGTTACCTTTGCAGTCGGTATAGCATTTGTACCCATAATTCTCACTATGTCACTATTTTATCTATATTTTTCGCCTAGTTATTATATTATATATGTATCTTATCTAATTGGGGTAAGTACTATAGGATTTGCAGGTATTCTAGATGATATGATAGGCGAAATGGACATAAAAGGCTTGAAGAATCATATTGGCAGTTTTCTTCATGGACATCTTACAACAGGCTTTATTAAAGCCTTTATTGGCGGTCTTATTTCAAGTATTATATCTATAGGCATTTCTAAAAATATTTCTGATTTTCTTCTAAATGTCCTTATTATTGCTTTTTTTACAAATACTTTAAATTTGATGGATTTAAGACCTGGCAGGTGTGCTAAAACTTTTCTATTTGTAGGAATATTCATCTTTATTTCAAACATTACTAGCATAATTTCAATTTTACCTTTGGGAATTACCCTTACCATTGTAATAGTATATATATTTTATGATCTTAAGGAGTTATGTATGCTGGGGGATACAGGCTCAAACATCTTGGGTATAACCTTAGGCTATTATAGTGCACTTTGTTATCATGTTTCTATAAAGCTCATAATTATTTTTACTTTGTTAATTATAAATATAACTGCTGAGAGAATATCAATAACTACAATTATATCAAAAAATAGAATATTAAATTATTTGGACAGCTTAGGAAGGAGCAACGGATAAAATGATAAAAACAGCACAAGGGGTAGTAACTGATATATATTTTTCCGATAATAATGTAACAAAGCTTGCGGCTCTTATAGATAATGAAAAACAAAGCTGTATTAACTATAATAATATGACTGGAAACATTTCTTTGGGGGATTTAATTTTAGTAAATACTACTGCTGTAGAGTTCAGACTGGGCACAGGAGGCTACCATTTTGTTATTGCCAATCTAAGTAAGCCAATTGTAGATAATATAAATGTAGGACATATTATGAAGCTAAGGTATACTCCTTTTCAAATAAATTGCATGGCTGCGGAGGCACAGGAGAGTCAGTATCACAAAGTGTTTAATGAATTTGACTCATTAGATGGGATGCCTGTGATTGTTGGTACACTTCATAGTATGGTAGCACCCGTTAGCATTTATATAAAAAGTCAAAATCCAAGCTCAAAGATATGCTACATAATGACTGATGGAGGAGCATTGCCTATTTATTTAAGCGATATAATAAGACGTCTTAAGCAGGATAAAATAGTAGAATATACTATAACCTATGGAAATGCCTTTGGTGGTGATTTTGAATGTATAAATATATATACAGCACTTATAGCTGCAAAGGAGATAATTAAGGCTGATGTTGTTATTGTATGCATGGGACCAGGAATAATAGGAACAGATACGAAGTATGGCTTTAGTGGTATCGAGCAGGGAAACATAATTGATGCCGCTAATAAGCTTAAAGGTTATGTAATACAAATACCCAGGATATCATTTTTAGATAAAAGGGATAGACATTATGGAATAAGTCATCATAGCATAACAGTATTAAAGGATATATGCTGTACAAAGGCCAACATCGCAATACCTTTACTTGAAAACCAAGAACATATATCAAGAATAAATAAACAAATAACAGAAAATAGGATAGAAAGTCTACATAATATTTATTATGTAGACTACGAAGACATAAATAGAGTATTATTAAATAGGACTGAATATTTAAGTAAAATGGGTAAAAGCTTTTTAGAGGATAGAGAATATTTCATTGGTTCTGCCGCAGCAGGAAAACTAGCAGTTAAGAAACTTGAATGTTTACTGTGATATATATAGAATGTTTATATGAGTAAATTCTAAATATATTCATAGTGGAGGACAAATTATGAACTTTGAAGAAAAAACAACTGACATTAAGGAAATTTATAATGGAAAAGTATTAAAGCTTGAGCTTCATTCTGTAGAGCTTTGTAACGGTAACAATTCAATGCGCGAAATTATTAGACATAGGGGTGGTGTTGCTGTAATCCCCATAACACAAGATAATGAAATTTATTTAGTAAGACAATTTAGAAAGCCTTTCGAGCAAGAGCTATTGGAGGTGCCTGCTGGTAAACTTGAGAAGGACGAAAACCCAGAATACTGTGGGATACGTGAATTAAAAGAAGAAACAGGCTTAACAGCAGAAAAACTTACTATGCTGACAATAATGTACCCTTCTCCTGGTTATACGGATGAGAAGATTTACATATATAAAGCAGAAGGCTTGACACAAGGAGATTATTGTCTTGATGAGGATGAATTTATAAATGTAGAAAAGTATACCTTAAGTCAAGGCATAGAAATGGTAAAGAACGGTTCAATAAACGATGCAAAAACAATAATAGCAATATTAATGCTATATAAATCGCACTAAAGTTTTTACATAAAGTAAATCTGTGTTTTGTGTGATTTATATATTCATATTGTTATCCTCTTTAGCATATTATTTATAAGAATGTGGACAAAAGCTAAGGGGGAGGTTTTCATGATGCAATTAAGATTAAATGATAAAATTAGAAGGCATCTATCTGATAATATAATTTCTTATGCAATAATAATATTTTTCTTTATATTAGGCATAAGTTTTGGTGCAATCACAGTAAAAAATATTGATATAGATACAAAAAGTGAAGTAAAAGAATATATTGATGGTTTTATCAGTATTGCTAGGACAGACAGTGTACATTCAGTTGATATATTAAAGCAATCAATTAAATTTAATCTTGTTTCAACTGCGGCTTTGTTTATCGCAGGCTTGACCTATGCAGGCATTGTATTAATACCTATTATTGCTACATTTAGAGGCTTCTGCATAGGTTTTACCGTAGCATTTTTGACAGACTCCTTGGGCAAAGGTGGATTTTTATTAGCTGTAGCTTCAGTTTTACCTCAGAATATTGTGTACATACCTGTCCTTATAATATTCTGTGCTTGTTCAATCAGTTTATCGATTGCAGTGCTCCGAAATAAACTCAACAGAAAGCATAACGAGCTTTCCAGTTATATATGGTCCTTTGCCCTATCGGTACTATTTTTATTCTTATTAATGTTAGGTGGTAGTATCATAGAGGCATATCTTACCCCCTTTTTAGTAAAGCTGGTTGCTCCATATTTTATATAGCACCATATTTCATATACTGGAGGAGTTGCCATGACATACAATAAAACGAATAACCAATATTTTCTTTTCATAAGAATTTTCATGATGCTATTTATTATACTTTTTGTTATACCATTGTTGGTTGATAATTATTTAAAAATGTTTGTCCCTTATGAAGCTCCACGAGGTGGTGCAGTTCTTGTATCAAAAAACTTATATGAAACCATGAATTATGGAGATAAGTTTCTGTATATTCTGAAAAATATTATATTAAGTTTGTAAATTTTTCTTTTATTGGAGGAATTTAAAAACATATGTTGAATTATATTAGAGATATTCATATAAAGGGGTTATGGCTGTATGAACTATATTGAGTTATTCTTCGGTTATCTAGAAAATGAAAAAGAGCTGTCAGCGAATACTTTGGATTCATATAAAAGGGATATTAGACAATTTGAGAGCTATATAGAACAGCATAATTTGAAAATTGAAGAGGTTACAAAAACATTCATAATAACATATCTTATATATATGCAAAAGAATGGGAAAGCTACCTCTACAATTTCAAGAAATTTAGCTTCTATCAGATGTCTTTATCAGTTTTTATATAATTCAAGATTTATTGATTCTGACCCATCCTCCAATCTAGAATCACCAAAGGTAGAGAAAAAACTACCTTCTGTGCTAACGAAGAAGGAGGTTGAGCTTCTGCTGGAACAACCAAAGCCAACAGATGCGAAAGGGGCTAGAGACAAAGCCATGTTGGAGCTTTTGTATGCAACTGGCATCAGAGTAACAGAGCTGATCTCTCTGGATCTTAAAGATATTGATCTGAAGGGTGGCTTCATTAGGTGCAATTCGTCAGATATCAAGTCAAGGACGATACCTATTGGCAATATAGCGATTAAATATCTGAAATTGTATTTATCTGATTACCGAAAGCTATTTAACACAAGTGAAGATGATACATCGTTATTCTTGAACTTCCATGGAAGTAAAATGACAAGACAGGGTTTTTGGAAGATAATCAAGTATTATACTATAAAGGCTAAAATTAATAAAGTTATTACTCCTCACACATTAAGACATTCATTTGCGGTTCATTTGATAGAAAATGGTGCTGATTTGCAGGCCATTCAAGAAATGCTTGGACATTCGGATATATCAACTACTCAGATATACAGTAAGATTAATAAAAACAGAATTATGGAAGTATATAATAAGACACATCCAAGGGCTTAAGGCCCTTTTGTGTTTTCTATAGATAATTGGAAATGGAGGTAATATTTTGGCAGATAAAGTAATATTGGTAGTAATGGATAGCGTAGGTATAGGCGAGCTTAAAGATGCATCGCTGTATGGAGATGAGGGCAGTAATACACTTGGAAATATACATAAACAAATGCCTGAGCTAAGTTTAGATAATTTAAAGACATTGGGACTGGGTAACATAGAGGGTTTAGAAATCGGTAAGGTAGATAAGCCAAAAGGAGTTTTTGGTAAAGCCTCAGAGATATCGCCCGGCAAGGATACAACAACAGGACACTGGGAAATTGCAGGGATAACACTAAAGCAAGCATTCCCCACTTTTCCAAATGCCTTCCCAAAAGAGCTTATATTAGAGTTTGAGAAGGCGATAGGAACAAAATCTATTGGCAATGAAGTTGCTTCTGGTACAGAGATAATTTCAAGACTAGGCGATGAACATGTAAAAACAGGTTATCCTATTGTATATACCTCAGCAGATAGTGTATTCCAAATCGCAGCGCATGAAGAGGTAATACCTCTAAATGAGCTATATGAAATATGCAGCAAAGCAAGAAAGCTGCTTGTCGGTGAAAATGCAGTGGGTAGAGTTATCGCTAGACCCTTTATCGGCAGCTCAGGTACTTATAAAAGAACTTCAAATAGGAAGGATTTCTCACTACTTCCGATATCAAAAACCATGCTGGATGTAATAAAGGAGCATGGCTTATCTGTTATGGCAGTAGTTAAAATTGAAGATATATTTGCAGGAGTTGGTATTACTGATGCGTCACACACTAAGACTAACATGGATGGGGTTGATAAGACCTTAGAGTACATGAAGCAAAATAATAAAGGTTTGATTTTTACAAACTTAGTGGATTTTGATATGATGTTTGGACATAGAAATGATGTACAGGGCTATGGAAATTCTCTTAAGGAATTTGATAACAGACTACCTGAAATTATAGCGGCAATGAAGGATAATGATGTGCTTATAATAACTGCTGACCACGGCTGTGATCCGACTACCTTAAGCACTGATCATTCTAGGGAGTACATCCCTATTTTAGTGTATGGAAAGCAAATAAAGCAAGGACTAAATCTTGGTGTAAGAGAGGGCTTCTGCGACATTGGAGCTACTATTCTTGAGCTTTTAGGACTGCCTATTCAAATTGAAGGTAATTCCTTTAAAGAAGACATAATAATATAACATAAAGGAGCTAGATATAGATATGGATAAGCTTATTGCTAAAATATATGAAGCAAGAGATTATATAAAAAAATTTGTGAGTTTTACACCTGAAATAGGACTGATTCTCGGCTCAGGCTTAGGAGTCCTTGGTGAAGAGGTTGTTGATAAAATTATTATTGAATACAGTGATATTCCAAATTTTCCTGTATCAACTGTTGAAGGTCACAAAAGCCGTTTAGTTTTTGGAACCCTAAACAATAAAAAGGTAGCAGTAATGCAGGGAAGATTCCATTATTATGAAGGCTATAAAATGCAAGAGGTAGTATTTCCAGTATGGGTAATGAATGCTCTTGGAATAAACAAATTGATAGTTACTAATGCAGCAGGCGGAGTAAATGTAAGCTTTAAGCCTGGAGATTTAATGCTTATTAAGGATCATATCAATTTTTCAGGTGATAATCCATTAATAGGACCAAATCTAAATGAGTTAGGTGTAAGATTTCCAGACATGTCAAATGCATATAATTCTGATATGATAGAGCTTGCTAAAAAATGTGCGAAGGACAATAGCATTGAAGTAAGAGAAGGCACGTATATGATGTTTACTGGCCCTAACTATGAAACTCCCGCAGAGATAAAAGCTGTGAGAACTCTTGGAGGAGATGCTGTTGGTATGTCTACTGTGCCTGAGGTAATAGCAGCAAATCACAGCGGCATGAAGGTTCTTGGCATGTCCTGTATAACAAATATGGCAGCTGGAATTCTTGATAAACCTCTTAACCATCAAGAAGTTATTGATACAGCAGAAAAAGTAAAGAGCGAATTTGTAAGTCTTGTAAAATCAATAGTAGAAAACCTATAGTTGACGGGGAGGATATTATGAAATATATAGATAAAATAAATCAAGCTTCAGAATATATAAAGAATAGAATATCTATTGAGCCTGAAATTGGTATAATACTTGGTACTGGTCTTGGTTCTTTAGCAGAGCATATAGAAAACTCAACCGTTATAGAATATTCTGATATTCCTGAGTTTCCAGTGTCTACAGTTGCAGGTCATGCAGGAAAAATGATTATAGGTACTCTGGAGGGAAAAAATGTAATAGCTATGCAGGGAAGGTTTCACTATTATGAAGGTTATTCTATGCAGGAGGTTACTTTGCCAGTAAGAGTAATGAAAATGCTTGGAATTAAGCTGCTAATAGCAAGCAACGCATGTGGTGGCTTAAATCCTGTCTTTAATGCAGGGGATATAATGACCATAACAGACCATATAAATATGATGGGTGCAAATCCTTTAATTGGTGCAAACCTTGATGAGTTTGGACCTAGATTTCCTGACATGTCCGAGGTATACAACAAAGAATATATAAAGCTTTTACATGAAATAGCAGAGAAGCTTAATATAAAGCTTCAAAAGGGAGTTTATTGTGCTATAAGTGGTCCTAATTATTTAAGCAAGGCTGAGCTTCGTATGCTTATTTCAATTGGTGCTGATACAGTAGGTATGTCTACTGTACCTGAATGTGTTGTTGCGAGACACTCAGGACTTAAGGTACTTGGGGTTTCTTGTATAACCGATATGGCAATCCCTGATAGCATGACTTCACCTACCCATGAGGAAATTATGAAGGTAGCGGAGGGTATTAAACCAAAATTTGTTTCATTGCTTAAGCAGTTTATTAAAGAGGTGCAGCTATAATGAGAATGGTTGACATCATAATCAAAAAAAGAAATGGTGAAGAGCTAACAAAACCAGAAATCCAATTCTTTATTGAGGGATATACAAAGGGTAACATACCCGATTATCAAGCGTCTGCCCTTTTAATGGCAATATATTTTATAGGGATGAACAAGAGAGAAACCGCTGATTTGACCCTAGCTATGGTAAACTCAGGTACTGTTATTGATTTAAGTACAATCAAAGGTATTAAAGTTGATAAGCATAGTACCGGTGGAGTAGGCGACAAAACTACATTAGTTTTAGCACCTATGGTAGCAGCAGCAGGCGTACCTGTAGCTAAAATGTCAGGAAGAGGTCTTGGACATACTGGAGGTACCCTCGATAAGCTAGAATCAATAGAGGGCTTCAAAGTTGATCTTAAGCTGGGAGAGTTTATAAATAGTGTAAACAGCATAAAAATCGCAGTTTGTGGTCAAACAGGTGATTTGGCACCAGCGGATAAGAAGCTTTATGCACTTAGAGATGTAACTGCTACCATTGACAATATCTCTTTAATTGCCAGTAGTATAATGAGTAAAAAGCTTGCTTCAGGTGCTGATGCTATTGTTTTGGATGTAAAGACAGGCAGTGGTGCATTTATGAAAACCCTTGATGATAGCTTCTTGCTGGCAAAGGAAATGGTGGATATTGGTACAAATCTAAACAAGAATGTTATTGCTATGATAACTGAGATGAATGAGCCTTTAGGCTTTGCAGTAGGCAATGCTCTTGAGGTAAAGGAAGCTATTGAGACACTTAATGGCAAAGGCCCCAAGGACTTCTTACAGCTATGCCTAGAGCTTGGTGCTGCTATGCTTGTTCTAGGGGGAAGAACCTCAGATATAGAAGAGGCAAAGCATATTCTTCAAGGTACTATAGAAGACGGTACAGCACTTCTTAAGCTAAAGGATATGGTAAGGGCACAACATGGAAATGTTGAACAAATAGACAATCCAGAGCTTCTGCCAAAAGCAAAAAATGTATTAGATATTTATGCAGAAACAGAGGGATATGTACATGGAATAGATGCAGAAAGCATAGGGAAAGCTGCACTGGCTATAGGTGCTGGCAGAGAAACTAAGGATACACCAATTGACTATGCGGTAGGTATCATATTGGCTAAAAAGGTTGGAGACTGTGTAAAAAAGGGTGAAGTAATAGCTAAGGTACATATAAATGACCTCCGCAAGATTGAAGAATGTAAGCAAAAACTGCTAGAAGCATATCAACTATCAGATACAAAACCTGATATGAGACCATTAATATTTGGGAAAGTTGATAAAAACGGAATTCACAAATTTACATAAATTCAAATTTAAACCACATGTTCTATGGATTATATTGAGAATAACAATTCTCCTTCAAGGGAAATATAACTTTAAATCAAACTTAGGAGGATTGTTATGAGACGGCTAAAAAATAATAATATATTCAAAGTAATACTTTGTACAATTTTATCCTTTACTCTTATATTAAGCAGTTTTACTATAGTGAAAGCAGATGAGGTTGATTTAAAAGGCAAATCAGCGATACTTATTGATGCGGCAACAGGTGAAGTAATAATTGAAAAAAATCCTCATGAAAAGCTGCCTCCTGCAAGTGTTACAAAAATAAT
Source organism: Lutisporaceae bacterium (assembly GCA_049684915.1). GTDB lineage: Bacteria > Bacillota > Clostridia > Lutisporales > Lutisporaceae > GWB2-37-7. Next base: position 12,366 of record JBAVGO010000191.1, read on the forward strand.
GACTATGTTGTTAACCATGGAAGCAATTGATTCAGGGAAGATTACGCTACAAGATAAGGTTACAATAAGCAAGCAAGCAGAAAGTAAGAGTACAGAAGGCACTAGATTACTTTTAGAGGCAGGAGAGGTTAGAACAGTACAAGAATTATTAACAGGTATTGCAGTTGAATCGGCAAATGATGCTTGTATAGCAATTGCAGAACACATATCAGGTAGCGAAGAAGAGTTTGTGAAGCTTATGAATCAGAGAGCTAAAGAGCTGGGTATGAATGACACTACTTTTAAAAATACTAATGGATTACACATTGATGGACATGAAACCTCGGCTTTTGATATTGCATTAATGTCTAGAGAGCTAATAAAACATCAAAATATATTTGAATATATTTCAAAGTACATGGTTGATATTTATGTAGGGAAAAATAATGATGTAAAAAGATCATTAACAAACAAAAATAAAATGGTAAGATTCTATCAAGGCTACATTGATGGAATCAAAACAGGCTACACACGACAGGCGATGTATTGTATATCTATAACTGCAAAGAAAAACAATCTGAGACTTATTAGCGTAGTTATGGGTGCTCCTGATACTACAAGCAGAACAAAGGATGTATTGACACTTTTAAATTATGGTTATGCAAATTATTCGAACTATTCCATTGCGAAAGCTGGAGATATAATAGCAGAAGCCCAGGTTTCAAAAGGTGATATAAACCACATAAGAGTAATAAGTAAAGAAAATATAAGCCTTTTGACTAAAAAGGGTGATGACAAAAATATTAAGAAGGAAGTCGTAGTTGCAAAGAATCTGGTAGCTCCGATTGAGAAGGATCAAAAAGTCGGCGAAATGATAATATTCAAAGACGGTAACGAAATTAAAAGATATCCATTGGTATCAGATAGTACAGTAAATAAATCCTCCTTCATAGTAAACTTTAAAAAGTCTCTGCGGTATTGGTTTGGTTCAGGTAAATAAAAAGGTAAATCGAGATTTAATACTGGTTATAGTTATTTAGGGTAATGCGTTTGCATTACCCTAAATTATAGTTTTGCAGTGGTTTGATATTTTATGTTATAATTTAGAATAAGTGTTTTTTGGGAGGGATAAGATGTTCGATACAAGTTGGATATTACAAAAGCTTTATTATTTACCAGGGATTTTTATAGCTATTTCATTCCATGAGTTTTCTCATGCATTAGCAGCTTATTATATGGGAGACAATACAGCAAAAAACATGGGAAGACTTACTTTAGATCCTAGAGCACATATTGATATTGTAGGCTTTTTAGCTTTGCTTATTGCAGGCTTTGGATGGGCAAAACCAGTACCCATAAACCCATTGAACTTTAAAAATAGAAGATTAGGTACTATACTGGTTTCATTAGCAGGTCCGATTATGAATCTTCTACTTGCTTTTATTACCTTGACAGTTATGTTTTTTGTTTTTGAAATATTTCACTATACTAGTGAAACCGCATATAATATATTATTTGCTACGTTTATTGTAAACGTTATACTTTGTGTTTTTAATCTCATACCAATACCGCCTCTAGACGGTTCCAAGATATTAGCCAGCATTCTTCCAGCACAGATTGAAAACAAAATGTATGAGCTGGAAAGATACTCACATATTATATTGATTATACTAATATTTTCAAATGTGTTAGACAAGATTCTTACTCCAATGGTTACTTTCTTGGCTACAACAATACAAACTGTTGTTATATTTTTTCTGTCCATATTGGGACTGATATAAGCTTATTAAGGTTCAAATATGGCTATAGAATGAATATGCTGGAGGGGTAGATAAAAATGTCTATTAAAGTAAAGCTGGAGAATTTTGAAGGACCTCTGGATCTATTACTTCATCTTATTGAGAAAGCAGAGGTTGATATATATGATATACCTATTGCTGAGATTACACAGCAGTATTTAGAATATTTGGAGCTAATACAGGAGATGGATTTGGAGGCTGCCAGTGAATTTATTGTTATGGCAGCAACCTTGGTAGAGATTAAATCAAAAATGCTGCTTCCAAAACCTAAAAAAGAGGACAACTCCGGTATTGAGATTGACCCAAGAGAAGAGCTTGTTCAAAAGCTTATCGAGTATAAGAGGTATAAGGAATTTACCTTACTGCTCAAGGATAAGATTCAGATATATGAAAAGGTATTTTATAAAAGTCCAGAGCCTATTGAGAACTATATTTCTGACTTTACATCTATAACAGGAGTTTCTGTTGAGCTACTGACAAAAACTCTTAAGGATATTATTCAGAAAAATACTACTAAGACAAAAAGAGTGTATAGTCAGATATACCGAGATGTATTTACAATAGATGATAAAATAAAAGAAATTACGAAGTTCCTAATTACAAGACAAAATTTTTATTTTGAAGAATTGTTTATGGACACGGTAGACAAGTATGAGATAATAGTAACCTTCCTGGCTATACTAGAGATGGTCAAAAGAAAGCTTGTTATTGTTGAGCAACAAATTAATTTTGATAGAATCTTAATCAAAAGAAGAAAAATAAATAGCTGAGGTATTAAAAATGGATATTAAAGAAATAAAATCAGTTATTGAGAGCTTGCTTTATGTAGCAGGTGATGCAGTATCGCTAAAAGAGCTGGCTATTGTCCTTAGTATTGATGAAAGCACTGTAAAGAAGATTATTAATCAAATGATCGATATCTATAACGAAGAAAAAAGAGGAATTCAGATTATTGAGGTTAATAATAGCTATCAATTTTGTACTAGACCTGAACATTATGAATATATAGAAAGACTGGTAAAGCCACAAACAAGGCAAGGCTTGTCACAGGCTGCCCTAGAGACTTTATCTATCATAGCTTATAAGCAACCTATAACGAAGGCTCAGATAGAGTCTATAAGAGGTGTAAAATCAGAAAGCAGTATATCAAGGCTAGAAAATAAGGAATTAGTTTTTGAGGCTGGCAGATTGGATGGACCTGGAAGACCTATGATATATTGTACAACAGATAATTTCCTAAAGCTTTTTGGGCTTAAAAACTTACAGGAGCTTCCTCCTTTGCAGGACATGCAGGAAGAAGCAGCAGTAGATGAAGATGTACATTAGTACATTTTTTTTTATTTTCATGCATTATTTTTCTGTATAGTGTAAAAATACATTAGGAACAAACTCTGTATTCGGAGGAGAATAATGCTAAAAATAATATATATTATAATCTGCTTAGGGATTATAGGAATGTTGCTACATTTCATGCCGATACAGATTAAGTTTAAGGTTATTAAAAAAAATGAAGATGATGCAATTATAGTTAGATTGAAAACCTTATATGGATTACTTAATCTGAAATTTGAGCTTCCAATGCTTGATATTGTTTTTATAGATGGTAAGCTTGCTTTAAAATATAGAGCTGAACTTGAGTCTAATAAAACAAACAAGTTATTAAAAAGAATAAGTAAAATATTTTCTACTCAAGATTATAACAAAGTTAAGAAGCTATTTCATCATGACCCAATTCTTATTAATAGATTAAAGAAATATTGGTCCAAGTATATAAAATTAAGAGAGCTATCTCTGATATTCAAGCTTGGAATGTATGATGCTACTATGACTGCACTTGCTTGTGGCATCATTTGGACTGTTTTAGGCACTTTCCTGTCGATTTTAAAAGCTAATTTAGACTTAACAACAAAAACATTAAAAATATCTCCTATCTTTGACAAAGAAGACTTTGAACTGGAAATCAGTTGCATAATTAATTTTAGGTTAGGAAATATTATAAGTACTGTAATAATGGTATTTAAGAGAATCAGAGAGATAAAAAAAGAAAAGCTTACATCAGAAAATCCCATTAACTGTTAACTTATAAATTTTACAAAGGAAGTGATTAAGTGCAACAACCAGTAGAAAACTTAATGAAAACTACAATGGAAAGCATCAAAAATATGATAGATGTAAATACTGTAGTTGGTGATCCAGTAGAAGCAAAGGATGGTACTATAGCAATACCTATTTCAAGAGTATGCTATGTTTTTGTAGCAGGTGGAGGCGATTTATCAAGCAAATGTGAAACTGATCAAAATAAAACAGAATCAGATAGCTGTTATCCTTTTGCAGGTGGCACCGGTGCAGGTGTTACGATACAACCTATAGCATTTTTAACTTCTGCAAATGGTCAGCTGAGGATGCTACCAGTTACTTATAATTCAACAGTTGATAGAATAATAGATATGGTTCCAAACTTTATTGAGAACATAGAAAACATGATTAAGAATAGAAATACAGATATAACTAATAGCTAAAGCTCAGTTTTTATAATGGCATGTAAGATGATTCTTGCATGTCATATTCATTTAAAGTGGCTAGAATTGCTAAAATATGTTATGATTATAATTATCTAGGGGGTGATAC
>JBAVGO010000192.1:0-7123 GCA_049684915.1 Lutisporaceae bacterium
CTCTCTCCTGGCTCTCCCTGCCGACCTGCTCTTCCCTTCAACTGGTCATCTATTCTGCGGCTCTCATGATGGTTAGTACCTATGATATAAAGTCCCCCAAAAGCAGCCACCTTATCACGGTCTTTCTCATCTACTCCCCCCAGCTTTATATCCACTCCCCTGCCTGCCATGTTGGTAGACACAGTTACCGCTCCCAGCTCTCCAGCCTTTGCGATTATCTGGGCTTCTTCTTCATCATTTTTTGCATTTAACACTTTGCATTCTATTAGCTGAGCTTTAAGCATTTCAGCCAGTCGTTCTGATTCCTCTACACTTGAGGTTCCCAGAAGTACAGGTTGCCCTTTCTCATGTACTCGGACAACCTCTGATACTATAGCTCTATACTTTTCTAGTTTATTAATATATATGAAGTCTCCATAATTCTTTCTTATACAAGGTTTATTTGTTGGTATTGCTAAAACACTTAGGTTATAAAATTCCCTAAGCTCTTTTGCTGCAGATTTAGCAGTGCCTGTCATACCAGAAATTTTTGTGTATATACTGATAAAATGCTGTAAGGCTATAGAGCCCAATATATTTCCTTTAGAGCTTGCAGTGACTCCTTCTTTAGCCTCCACTGCTGCATGGAGATTATTCGTCCATTGCCTTTTATCTGCAATACGACCTGTAAACTCATCAACTATTTCTAGCTTGCCTTCCCTTACTATGTAATCCCTGTCTCGCTTGAGCAGTACCTCTGCAAACAAAGCACAATTTAGTGCTGTTAGAAGTTCAAGATTTTCATTATCATAGAGGTTTCCACAATCAAGAATAGCTTCCGCTTTGTTTAGCCCTTGTTCTGTGAGATATACATTGTCCTCGTACTGGTCAAGCTCGTAATCACTTTCTGCGGTAAAAGTTCTAACCAGCTTGCTCAAATGCATATGTTGTTTTAGCTTTTCTGACACATTTCCAGCAATCACTAGAGGAATCCGAGCCTCATCTATCAAAATAGAATCCGCCTCATCTATTATTGCAAATTTTAGTTCTCTTTGAACCAGCCCTTCATTATCTGTGCACAAAGAATCTCTTAGATAGTCAAAACCAGCTTCCTTTGCTGTTACATAAGTAATGTCCGCCTGATAAGCCGCTTTCCTCTCTTTTATACTCATTCCTTCCTTTACAAAGCCTACTTTTAACCCAAGAAACTCGTAAACAGGTGTCATCCACTTAGCATCTCTTGCGGCAAGATAATCATTGAAGGTAAGCACATGAACCCCTTTGCCTGTTAATGCATTAAGAAATGCAGGCATAACCGCTGTAAGCGTCTTGCCCTCCCCCACTTGCATCTCCACCAAGCTTCCTTGATGAATAGCAATTGCTGCTATGATTTGGACATCATAGGGATATAAGTGCAAAACACGTCTTGAAGTCTCTCTTACTAAACCATATGCTTCAACTAGCAGATTATCTAAAGGGACTCCCTGCATGACCTTTTGCTTTAGTTCTAAAGCTTTGTGTTTAAGCTGTTCATTTGTAACAGAATCCAGCTTTATATTATTTATCTCGGACAGTACGCTTTGAAAGGACTTTAGGTCATATTCTACCGCGCTGTACATGTTCCTAACATTTTGAGAAAATTTGAATTGTTTGTTTTTCATTATAATCCTCCTGCAATATGCAAAATGTTTTCGTAACATATCTAACAACACCCTAGCTGTTAGGGTGCCATAAATCACATTACTTTTTTAGTATTAGGAAATTGCAGATGGATACCTTGACATTCTTAGTGTGTGGAGGGTAATGAGAAGCATAGAATTGTATGCAAATATAATATAATAATCAATCACAAAATGATTGCTGCAAGCAAGTAAAATATAGACTATTAAAACAAGAGCTACTATAGCTTCAACAAATAAAATTTGTGAGCTTTTTATAAAGGCTATTATTATTTTTGAGTATACTGATAAAGCCCCCTTGCCATTGCTTATTCTAATATTAGCAAAAGTGACAAAACACAATATAAAAATTATCATAATAATAATAGCAGCCATTTTTTTAGCTCCTTTAACATAAATTCTTACATTTATTATATTATACTTTACTATTTATATTTTGTCTGATTAAAAGGATAGATACCTTGTCTCAATCCTTTGATTTCTGTTTTACAAATAATACACACTCGTCTATTCCGACAAAGTCCTTCATAAACAAGTGTCTCTTCTCAATCTTTTGTTTGTATTTCTCGGCATATTATACAAAATATTGTACTTTTTAAGCAACTAAAAAGAGACCAACTTTATAGTTTATCTTCCTTCCCTATCATGGGACGTGGTACCTGTCCCCTATGTCCCTATGGTGTATGGGGTATTATATGGATAATGGGAAGTTTAGCGTTCCTGAAGATATGGTACATAATAAACATTATAGGAAGTTGAAATAACAATAATTATTTACTCGCGTTATCCATTTGACGGCTCTTGAGCTTTTTCCGTGCATTTAGATACAATCAATTCCTCAACTGCTTGAATAAATCCTTCTGTATGCAACACTGCAAAAGTTTTTTTATTCATTTGAGAATCTTGAATCTGTTCTTTTAATAAATCCCTTAGTTTGGAAAATCCTTTCAGACTTTCTTCAATCTCAATATCTGGTGATTCAATATTACATTTCCACATATCTTTAAAATAGTTAACAAACAGCTTCTTTCCAGCATTATTATCTTGAGCAAACGCCTGTGCTGTAACCATTGCCATTTTTTCATCAAATATATTAAACCTTTTATTTTGAATGATCACGAAAGATGAAGATGCAAGCTCTTTCATTTTTTCAATGTATAGTTTTCGATTCTTAAAAAACATCAATCCATCGCTAAGCGCAAAATCAGAAATAAGCTTATATGTACCCCATTCTTCATCAGTAAAATGTTCCTCATTGTCATCTCCAATAACATGAAATAGTATTTGGCATTCTGGCAATGCCTCCTTAAGGCTCTCTATGCGCTTACCGACTCCTCCCTTAACTTTATCCCAATCTATCGCTACAGGAAAGGCGTATCCGTAGCATCTTGCCCAACTACTATTCTCAATAAAAAGAACATAATCATCTAATGTCAAGCTACCCTCATATGCGCTATTGAGAAAATCTTCAAAACCCTTATCGATTATCTCTTCGTCAACATCCATTATCCGGTTAACTTTTATAATCTCACATGGTTTTTGGGCTTCTTTGCGTTTCTTTATGATTTCAATCTCGTGCGATATATCATCCGCATTCCAAACACCATGAAGTATCCATTGCTTTACAGCGTCAAACATATATTGATTCTGAAAAACTGGGTATAGTTTACGCACCTCTCCGTCAGAAAAAAGAGTACCGTAGTAACCTTCTTTAGCAATATCTGCTTTATATGAAATCACATATGATGTAAAACTATAAAACCAGTCAGCAATATTGGTAAAATCATTATCGTGCAATATACTATATACTCGATAAAAATCACTTATTGCACATTTTAAACTTCTGATGTTATGGGGCCTTCTTTGGGGTTGCTCCATTCCTTTTTCGGTTGGCTTTCCCTGTTTTCGTTCTTGAACATATCCAAAAACATTTCTGTCTGGCGCAAATAATTCTAATAGACCTTCCTCACATTTTTCCACGAATGCTTTATACTCACCATCTTCATATTTCATTTCTTCTATAACGGCTTGTACTATTTTGGGGTAATCCGGCAAATATTGCACCGTTCGCTGAATGATTTTTTCCTTGATTTCAGTGTACGAAATCTCTCCCTGCTCCACTTGAGGGGGCTTATAGATTGTCAAAGTGGCTTTTTTCTCATCCGATTCGACTTTTCTATTTTGAGAAGACATAACCTGTATCTCGGCATTTATTTGAGTTGGTTCTTGTTTGGTTTTGATCTTCTCTTGATTAGCGACGATGATCGTATGATACTTTTGATTCTCGCAATAATCGTTAATAACGCCCAACACATCTACACTGCTCATCCGACAACGTTCCAAATCATCAAAAACAAGTATTACTGATTTGTCCTCTATTTTCTTGCTAATTGGAAAGAATACAGTCGCATCTGTAGAAGCGATACCCCTAACCCATTCTGGAAGGAATTCCAGTTTTGCAATAGCCTTTTTACCTTTACCAACTACTTCGGCAACTCCGCCAACACCCTTAACGTTGCAATATGCTTTTATCCATGCATACTTAACGGCACTGTGTATTTCTTCTGGTAAAGATATTCCAAACAATGATATTCGAAGTACCACGTTCTCATTAGTAAGAGCATTTTTTAATTCATGTTCTATGAGATGTGTTTTTCCACATCCCCATTCTCCTGTTAGTAACAACGCACCTACAGGCTCAATTTCTCTACAATAATATAATAATTCATCTATTGTATTCATTTTGTTATCTCACTTCCGAAATTTATTCATCTCGTTTTCCAATATTCAGCCAGTTCCTATGTTATCATTGGCAGTTCGCCGTTTTGATTTTATCCCCTGTATCGTGGGCGACGAAGGAAGCATTGCCTATGCTAAAGAACTACCGAATATGATTTTTAATTTGTCTATGACTATGTGTAATTCTTGGCTTTGAAACTGCCACCGTGAGAATGGAAAACCGGAGGTATTAGCTTATCAATATTTGTTTTGCAAATCAATAAATTTCCCCTAATTGCTAAAACATGACCAATATAGAACTCCCCATTATTAGCCTAATAAAAACAACATGTCCATGATAATTGTATGGATAATGGGAAGCTCAGAGCCTATGAATAATTGAGCGGTATAAACATAATGGGCAGTCACTATATGTAAATAGGCTGTATCGTAAATTCTTTCTGGCAGGGTTCGAAATCTATTTAATATCAATACAGCTCATCATATCATCAAGTCGTTCTTTTAATGTTATTTTTGAACCAATTGTTGAATTATATCCTTTGTAAGTTTAGATAACGGTCTTTGATTAAAATTATGCGGTTCATAATTTCCTAAGACTAGTTGTTTTAAATCTGATGGGCTATTAAAAAGTTCTTTATATGACCTATAAATACTTTCAATTGCTTCATCATTGAAAATATAATTCTTATACAACAATTCCGATATATAATCTGAATGCTGTTCATACAGTAATTCAATTTTAAAACTATCATTATATTGTTTTATTAAGTCCTCATGATTTTCTACCGGCTCAAGCTTTACAATTATTTCTTCCTGTTTTAACAAATTACCAACAACATTGCGGATTTCAAAGTGTATCCCCTTATCTTCAAACGACTCTTCATAAGGATATAAAAACTTTTCAGGAAGTGATTTTGATTTACCTTTATTACACAAACCACAAGATGGCACCAAATTATATATTGATACTGCTAAAAATGGATAATCAGACTTAGGGAAAAAATGATCAAATTCTGGTCTTGTTTTACTTTTTACTGTAAAAGTATATTGCCTATTACAATATGGGCATACATTTACTTTCATTACTTTTAATATCTTATAGGCAGCAACATGAGTGCTAAATTTTAAATATAATTCTTCATATTCGGTTTTTATATATTCTCGAGTTTTTTCAGTTAAGGTTGTACACTTTCTTTTTGAATCTTCCTCAAATACTTTTTTAAATTTTTCTTGGAAACCAATTAAGTCAGATTTACTGTCAAGCAAACATATTTTATAAACTTTTTCTTTTGTGTCAATAAGTTCTGCTGTTTTAATATATTTTTCTTCATTGAGATATTTGCATATTTTCTCTATCTCGGAATAAAGATTTTTATCAACATCTTCTTTTATCAATCTTTCGATTTCAGCCCTCTGCTCAGCGGTTAAATTTATTTTAATCGTATCAACCACCACCTATCATCTTATTAACTGCATCTAATGAATTTTCAAGCTGTTTTTTTAATTTCTGTAGTTCATCGATATTTTGAGGTGTCTCCTTGATAATTGGTTGAAGTACTTTGCCATATTTCTTATCAAATGACCGTTGCATTTCATTTCTAACGAATTCATCGCCAATCATATTGATAATGAGTTGATGCTCATCTTGTTTTGATTCGACGTAATTATCCGAATGTTCTTTAGATTTTAATTCTTCATATACTTCATAGATTTTTTCCTTTGCAAATTCACCAACAGCACCATTTTCAAGGAAAAAAGCTTCTTTAAGCAATGTGTAAATATTAGCTCCGAATGATTGCTTATGATTATCGTTATTACCTACAACTGTTATCCCATCACGTTTATTCATATAGATTATATTTTGTCGTGGAAAATCAGAAAGAATCAAAGGCGAATGGGATGAAACGACAATCTGAACTGGCTTTTCCTTTTCTATTTTATTAATAGTAGAAATCAGTTGCCTCATAATTTTTCTTTGCCATTCAGGATGGGCATAAAGGTCAATTTCATCAATAAGTAAAAGTTTGCTTGTATAATTCGTTCTTTCCATACCCATAATTTCATCTAATTCTGGCATCAGCGCAAGCCAAGAGAACATATTTTGCATTGCACGTTCTCCTGAACTCATTTCAAGATTTTTTACCCTTATATATCTAAGCGCAAATGATTTTCTTTCTTTGAATATATCTCGTATATGTTCGTAAAAGCCAGCGTTCTCCTTACATATTACTTTTTCATAAGAACATGCTAAATCATCGGGATTATCAATTGTATTCACATTCATGGAGCAAGAATACAAAATATCATCAATATTTTTAATATCCTCAAGATATGCTTTATATTTTTCTGATAGAGGCAATTTTTTTAACTGTTCATATAATCCTATATTAAAATTTATTGTAGGTAATTCAAAATATTTTTCATCGAAAAACACTTCAAATAATAAGTTAACATATAAAACAACTGTACAGTTCTTTCGTCTCACATCTTCGATTTCTTTAAATTTGTAATGATTTTTAAAACTAGCAATTTTATCAAAATACTTCTTGCTTAATTTAGAAAGGAGCTTGTCAAGTTTTTGCCCACTCAATTTACAATAACCTTCATTACTATCTTTAATGATTTCAAAATCATCATGATATTTTCTTTCAATAAGATTAATTATGTTTTCAAAGTAAATATTTATTTCACATTTGAAAATTCCAGCGAAATCACTAATTTTATTC
>JBAVGO010000193.1:0-11637 GCA_049684915.1 Lutisporaceae bacterium
TGGTGCATTATCTCCTGTAGTTTCTTATCAAAAGTCTGTATTAATATGTGATAATGATTATCCATAAGTACATATCCGTACACCACATAACCCATAATTTTACTGTACTCTTTAAGCTGTTTTATAAAATAGGCTTTATCTATGCTTTCTTTAAATATGTATTCCTTATTATTTCCTCTTACTATAACATGATATATTCCACCTATATATTCTTCTCTCCAAGGTCTGCTCATAAAAAAACCTCCTGATAATATCGTTAATTCTATATTACCAGAAGGGCTATATTAAATCAATAACTGGATAACTTCGGTGCCTGGCATATGTCCGAACATTTTTAAATTTCAATAAGTTCTGTTTGTCTTCCATGTATAAAGCTAACCTCTTTATTAAAGAAAATATCTTCCTCTCTATATATAAATACTATTTGATCGTCCCACTCTGGTAAGTTGCCACAAATATTAAGCTCAAGAGAATAACAGGTTCTATTTTTTAAAGGATATTCTCCGCCACCTTTCACAAAATCCTGTACATCATAAAGTCCAATAGCTGGACCTGCACCGTGTCCGAAGGTACCCAAAGGATGGCTATACAGCATGGGTTTAAGTCCTTCTTCTCTAGCCTGTGTAATTGCATTAACAAAGAGCTCATTTCCAGTAAGCTGAGCTTTAAAATTAGATGTTACTATATCTTGGAATCGGTTGCAGTTTGTAAAAAGATCTAAAAGCCCTTTTGGGGTTGAAGCTTCACTGGACTTTCGTATATAGGCTAGCCATTGAATATCTGTATGAAGCCTTATATACTTTCCTGTGATGCCGATATCACAGTGCAGCAAGTCTCCAGCTTGTATCAAGTTATCAAATATGCGGGTATCAGAACAACCTTTGCGTTGCAAGTCTATATCTGGTCCAAACCAATAATCAAATCCCAGCTGAGTGATTGCATCACGCATTGACCATTCAATTTCTCTGGTGTTGGTAATACCTGGTTTAATAAAATCTTTAGAAAACGACATCTTGACGATATCCTGAGTCACATCTACAAGTACCCCCATCAGTTCTAGCTCAAGGTCAGTAACAGTTTGAAGCCATTGGATTGCGACTCCCTCTGCACTACACAACCTCTGTTGGTATTCTGGCTTGAGATAGCTTAGCAAAGAATCATATAAGCTTGCAGAGATACCATCACAGAAACCATGGTAATTGCTTTTATTAATAGCAATGTTATTGGGATTATACTGGCTAATAATACGGGCAATACATTCCCATTGAGACTCGTTCTTATTCTTAACGTTATCATAGATATTACCCATCTCAGGAGAGAGTGCCCCTATAGACATTCTCCTTACACTTCTAGATGAACGGTCATAATAAAAAGCCAGTGCACTGATCCTACGAGAATTAGGCATATCCCAAGTAAAAAGAGTTTTCATAATTGGATCTTCATTATACTCCCTGGCTACAATCAGCCAGAAATCCACACCTGATTTTTCCATTGCTTCTGGCAGCACAGTATCTAACCTGTCACATAGTATCTTAGTACTCAAAAGCGCTTGATTTTTCAGTGGAAGAAGACCTGCCTTACAGAGCTTCCTCTCTATTCCCTTCATAATTGCATTATCCATAGTATCACTCCTATCATAAGAAGGATATGTGCCAGGAAACATAGTTGTCCAGTTATTTCTCTATTTTCATAAAATAGCCTTTATCTATGTTTTCCTTAAATATGTATCCCTAATCGATTTCCTTCTTAGCACAAAACCATAACCCAAAATTCGAGGTTCCCATTCACTGATGCTCTTTTAAATGAATTAACTTTCTTGAATCCTACTCGCTCATATGTTTTTATTGCACGTTTATTGAAGGTTGCTACTGTCAAACGAAACCCCTTTGCTGATAATGTATCTCTTGCAAAATCTAGCCCACTACTTAAAAACCTAAGCCCCAGCCCTTGACCACACAAATCTGGTTTTATTCCCAAACCAATGTCAGTCATTTCGGCAGAATTATATACGCCAAACTGATTACCTGCTGGAACTTGTGCGGATTCACCAAAACAATAATACCCTACAAGATTATTCGCTTCGTCTAAAACCGAAAAATAATATCCATTCAAAAGCTCATTAATGGAGTCATCGCTTTCATCCATACTATAAATTGAATATGGTGGTTCATAAATCCATTTAGAAACTTGCTTTGCTTCATCATTACTCATTCGTCTTATAATTAGTGCCATGTTATAACCCCCTTATTTTTCATAAACACAACTCACGCTACCACTTTAGTGGAAGATGTGTGTTTTGTAGATATGTTCGTATGTTCGGTGCCTGGCACTTGTGGGTTTATCAAACTTGAATTTGACACTATGAGCAAACCTGTTAAGCTCCTCACACTTCTCGAATAAAGTTTTGTGTTTCTCATAATTATCTTTCTTTATCTGCTCCACTTGGCTTCCCAAATATCCATTTACATCAAAAGACATATCCCAACCCCCTTATAAAACACTGTATGTTAATGGCTCAAATTTATTATCAATGGACTGATTAGATACGATTTCATATTGTATTTGTATCTGCTCATCAGCTTTAATGAATAGGTATGTAGGCAAAGCCATTAACTCGGTTGGTCTCAAAGTATCAGTAAGCATTGGAAACTCATACTTTAGAACTGTGTAATCCTTTTCTTTGTAGATTTCATAATTAAAGAAGTCCTCTAATTTACCTTTTTCAACTTCTATATCGTCCTCAGTAGTCCTATTTCGTCCAATATACCCAATCGCAGTTGTCAGACCTTGTGTCAGTTTACTCATGCTATTAGGGAAACTGGTTACCCTTCTATCCTGTTTATGAGATATATATTTCTCAACAAACCTTTCATCATCGTCATTACTATTATCGAACAAATAGGATGAAAAAGCTAATTCATCATTCTTTGCTGTCAATATTTCATACTGGCTCGGAATTTTAATATGAACTTCAATTCCTTCATTCAAAACCTTACCCTCATTGATCAAAACAAGAGGAACCAAACTGAATCCATTTAAATAGTTGGAAAGACCGTGATAAGTATCTAATAGCAATAGCTTAAACCGTAAACCGTCTATGAGCTTTTTCTTTTTAATTTCAAATTCTTTACCGAAATACTCTTCATTCATCGTAAAATTTATACCTGAAACGCCAGGAACTTTCTTACTACCTAAATTGCCTAAATTAAAGAATTCATTTTCATTAACCTCAATGTCAAAGTAATTATTTAACCGTTCCATTATCTTATTTCTATCTTCGTCACTTATCCTAACGGGTCCACCCCCATGATAAGCCAAACCATTGTAAGTTATTTGTGCAACAGTCTCCATAAAAGCACCAGTGATGGGTTTGTCTACATACTTAGCTTCTGATTCATCAAGCTTGATAGCTTTGATTGTATTTACCAAATTCACTATTTCAGTCTTAATTTCAGTTATCTTTTCAGGCTCTCCCAAGTCCTTAATATTAACCTTGTTCATTGTATCAGAAGGTTCAATATGCCCCGATAAATAAAACTTCAATTTTATGATATTAATCAACGTCATATCGTTATTGGCTATTATCGTCCCTCCGAAAGCAATATTAGCTTGACCTGTATTTTGTCCAATACTAATTCCTTGCCTCTTAATTTTTTCATCTAAAAGTTTAATCTTAATCTGCAAGTTCTGCTTCTCTGTGTTAATCTTATGAGTGCACTTCTGAACAAGATTGGTCTTATAGTCAAACATTGAGTCCTCAAGCTGATTTGCATCTAAATATTCTTTTCTCGTTCTAAAACTCGATTCTATTAGACTGATATAATAACTATTCAAATTTGTGAACAGTCCTTCGAGCTCTTCATCAGTTAAAACCACTTCGAAATCTTTAATAAAATCATTAATTTCTTTGAGAAGTTCATCCAAATAAGTTAATACTTTATCGTTTATTAACCTATAAGTCCTTTCTACAGCAGTTCCACTACGGCTTAACCCCTTATTCGCCAATTCTTCAGCTAATGACCTTGACTTTTGAAGAATATCTATACTACACTTATTTGCCGAGTTATATACCATATTATTAAAGATTTGCATATCCATAACTACATTACTCCGAACTTATTCAATAATTCAGTTACTTGTTGATGGAAATTGTTTAAAGCGAGGGCAATACTTGTCCCTTTTACAAATACCGTATCGAGATTTCCAATTGATGTTAATGCTTTCTTTATTCTTGAGGGCTTTGGTTCTTCTAAGGCAAGTTGTTCCTTTATAATTTCAAAATCGTCAATGAAATTATCTTTATCCTCCTGATCAATGTCTGCTTCCTTTATTTGCCCAATAATTGTATTCGCAAGCTCTAAAATCTTTTGAATATCATTCTGAATCATTGTTACGTTGTTTGTAGCATTTATCGTAGAACTATCATGTGATATATTAATCTGTCCTGCATTACTTCCGATTTGAATGTTTACCTTTGCATTTTCATCGAATCCCATTTCTATCATTACCTCCCCAATATAATCTATAATATGGTCAATAAACGGTTTTATTACCTCATGGCAAAATGCATCAATATGAGAAAAAGGATATGTGCCAGGCACCATAGTTATCCAGTTATTTCTCTGTTTTCATAAAATAGCCTTTATCTATGCTTTACTTAAATATGTATTCCTTATTATTTCCTCTTGCTATAACATGATATATTCTACCTATATATTCTTCTCTCCAAGGTCTTCCCCTAAGTAAACACAACTCCCGCTACCACTTTAGCAGAAGATGTGTGTTTTGTAGATATGTTCGTATGTTCGGTGCGTGTCACTCGTGGGTTTATTATCAGCATTTTCCCAGGCACCATAGTTATCTCCATTTCTGAATAAGGTTGATATCTAATATGTCTTTCTAGCTATTTTAGGTATATCAAATTGTTTTTTACTTTTATAACCACATTTAACACATTGAAATTGTGAGTTGTGTAATGTCTTCATCTCTCCCTCCCGAAGTTCCTTAATACAAGTAGGGCAGTATGATAAATTCCCTATTCTCCTACCTTCTTCATCCACCTTAATGTATAGTTCCCCGCTTTTAACATATTGCTTATCAAACATATCACGCTTTTCTTTCATTTTCTTATTTAACTTCTTAACCTTCCTAGTTTCTTTAGCTTGCTTACATTTTATTGAAATCCAATTCCAAATCTTCTTCCAAATACCTGTAATAACTAAAATTATTATAGAAGCTAATACAGCAATTATTATTTCTTGCATGGTCTGCGGATCAGATAAATTCATTTGTACCCCCCCCCTTATATATTCTTTTGTATATACGAAATCTTTCGCCTAACTACTCCACTATCAGCACTAATGTCGTATAAGTGCCTTATATCTGTATAGGCTTTATTAATTTTTAACCCCAGCAAACTCATCCAACGGACTAAGTATCTCAGATATATTCTTCTGTGTAACATGCATATAAATCTCAAGTCCACACCACTTTCCAGCAAATGTATAGCAAAAGAAATGAATAAGTGTGCTTATTAATTATACTATATAATTTTCTTCCATTGTATAAGTTTGTAAAAATACTCAAATTAATGCAATTTGTAATTATATTCTACAACACGAACTTATGTCCTTCAATCATAATATGTTAAGCTTATTTATAAAAAAACAAAAAAGCCTGACAAAAATATCAGACTCATAAATACATATTGGTGGTCGGTATAGGACTCGAACCTACGACTTCCACCATGTCGAGGTGGCACTCTACCAGCTGAGTTAACCGACCGTGTATTTAAGATTATAGCACTTACATATAAATATGACAACAACAAAAAGTCTGGAAATTAATCCAGACTTTTTGTTGTTAAATAGACTATTCTTCGTCGCTTCCATCTTTCTTAATCTTTATCTTCTTAATAAGCTCTGGAACCATTCCTACCAGCTTATCAAGACTGCATCTGTTCTTCACAGGCATCATCGTAACTTCATCATTCTTTATTACCAATACCGCATCAGGAGTAATTCTAGCTCCTACTCCTATACCGCTGCCAGTGCCTCCATTACCTTTATCATCATTGCCTGTGCCGCCGCCACCGCCTGCTCCAAAGGAAACAGTGATAATCGGGATAAGAGTTGTCTCTCCAATAACTATTGGCTCACCTACTACTGTCTCTGTTCTAAAGAATTTCTCCAAATTGTTAAACAAGGTTTCTAAGCTTTCGTTTACAGGTGTTTTTCCTTCCATTTCTCTTCCTCCTCTTTAATGTCTTCATAATAAAATACACTATTGTTTTGTTTTAGGTTTCACTTTCTTTGATTTCTTAAAAATCTTTTTCCTTATATCAGGCTTCAAGAAAAATCTCACAGTATCATATGCTATCTTCCCCAATAAAACTTCGCCCGCCATCTCGGCTTCAAGCTCAAATACCTCATCAGTGAAACAAGGCTGTAGCTGAAGCTTGCTTTGGGGCACTATTCCTTGAAGTGTATATATAAACCCTGCTATCATTCCAGTTAGCGACGGGTCCTCAAACCCATAGACTCCCTTTAGATGCAAGTGTTTTGGCTTAACTTGCTTGATGACTTTCTTCAAATATTCCAGGGCTTCCTTTATAAACTTGATATCAAACATACTCTCTAAGTTGTTTTCAGTCTTATGTTCTTTCTTTTCTCTTTTCTTTTTCCTTATCTCTACATTTGCAGCTTTTTTAGGATTTTCTTCTTTCTCCGTTATATTTACCTTATAAATCCTTTTATTTCTGATATATATATCTGTTGTATATATTTCTCCGCTTCTGCTGCCCCTTATGCTAAATAAGTTCCAAAACCAACCAAACCTATAGCTGTAGCTTATTCCTTCCATTACTGCCACTTCACCTTGATAATTGAATGGCACAACCAGTAAGGTTATAAACAGTAGTAAAATTGCTAAAAATAGATATAAGATTATTTTTAATATTATAAATAAAATCCACATAATACCATCCCCCTATGTGCCTTATCTATTTCACAGCACTTGATATAAGCTTCTTAACACCATAATTAAAACAACTCTTTACTGCCCTATTTAAGCCGAGACCTACTTTTTTACGTAATATTGCAGCGGTCTTGCTTCCCGGAAGATAGTTTGCAAATCTTGTTACATTGTTGATTATGTCTTTATTAATTTTCACAACCAACTCAGTTCGCTGCTTTAATGTAAGCTTTTTTTCCTCAAAGCATTTATCCAGTACCGACATACTAAAGTTCTCTGGCAGAGCATCTTGCAAAATTCCATCAAAATAACCATATAAGCTATCATCCAGCTTGCTCATCAGCTCTATTTCATCCTTGCAGTCTTTGCATACAGCAATATGCTCTTTAAGAAAGATAAGCTCTAGAGGGTCTATGGTATTGTCCAGATACTTATGAATAATATTCTTATCAAATTTACAGATCATAGCAATACCTCCTCATTCATCTTTACTACCTTATACAGCCTGTCCTTAAGTGCATTTTTGGCTCTGTACAAATCAGTTTTAACAGTCCCTAAGGGTATATGTAAAAGCTCTGCTATCTCTTCATAGCTTAAATCCTCATAATATCTTAATATTATAACCATTCTTTGTTTTTCTTGCAAACAATCAATATGCTCCTTTATAATGCGAGCCATATCATTTCGCTCAACCTCTTGCTCTATATCCTGCTCTGCTGCAAGCTGTTCCTCTATATCCATACTTTCATCATCAGTGCTTAAGGGTACTAATATAGGACTTTGCTTCCTTTTTTCATTGATACAGGTATTTACAGTAATTCGCCTTATCCATGGATGAAAGGGATACTTCTCATCATATTTATCTATGTTTTTATAAAGCTTAATAAAAACCTCCTGCATCAGATCCAAGGTTTGCTGCTCGTTATGAACATAGCTGAAGCATATTTTAAACAAATAGTTCTGATAAAACTTAAAAAGCTCTGCAAATGCATTTTTATCATTTTTCTTGCATCTTTGCAGTATGTCTTTGTCTATGTTCATAAAATCCCTCCTTCGCTGACACTAATAAATACACAAAATATATGAAAATGTTTCAATTTTTTCATATATTTTTTACTACTTAAAAAAAATATTTTGGTAAAAATAATACTATGTCAATTAATTTATATGACAATGCGTCCAAAACATTTCACTAAAAATGTTAGAAAGGATGATGGCTTTGAAAATCAAAGAAATTATGACAACTGACGTAAAAACAATATCCTCTGATGATAGTATATCAGAAGCAGCAAATATAATGAAGACACTAGATATCGGAGCAGTACCCGTAGTTCAAGATAATATGCCTATCGGTATAGTTACTGATCGCGACATTATAATCAGAGGTGTAGCAACTGGCAAAAACTCAAAGGATGCAATATCATCTATTATGACAACTGAAGTTATTACAATATCACCTGATGTAGATGTACACGAGGCGGCTGATATAATGGCAGCTAACCAAATAAGAAGACTTCCAATAGTTCAAGACAAACAGCTGGTAGGAATTGTTGCAATAGGAGATTTGGCTGTAGAAACTATATTTGAAAACGAAGCCGGTGAGGCCTTGCACAATATATCTATGGGAGTAAAACATTAGCAAGTAATTTCTATAAATCTAATCTCTGCTTCGGCGGAGGTTAGATTTTATTGCTTTAGCCTTGTATAAAATAACTTAACAGGGAGAAAATTTATTAGTATTAATAAATTTTTTAGGTGGTTATATATGCTAATTATTTTTATACGTGCTGCAATATTGTATATATTTATAGTAATAATTATACGAGTCATGGGGAAAAAGCAAATTGGCGAGATGCAACCTACAGAGTTAGTTTTAGCATTGGTAATCGCAGACCTTTCTGCAGTCCCAATGGAAAGTCTCAACACACCAATTTTATATGGAATAATTCCAATCCTTACCTTATTCATTATTGAAGAAACGCTATCATATATTGCACTTAAAAGCGATAAAGCGAGGGGAATTATTTACGGAAAACCCAGTATAATTATTGAGCACGGAAGGATTTTGGAAGCCGAGCTCAGAAAGCTTAATTTTAATATAAATGATTTACTTGAACAGCTTCGACTCAACGGTTTTACATCAGTAGATGATGTAGAATTTGCTATTCTTGAGACTAATGGTAAATTAAGCACAGTTCCAAAAGCTGCAAAACGCTCAATTACCACATCTGATTTGAATATAGAGGTAGATACTGAAGAGCTTCCTATAACTGCAGTAATTGACGGTAGAATACTCTCAAGCAATCTTCAACTTATCGGCTTAGATGATAAATGGCTAGAAATACAATTAGCAAAACAAGGCGTCCATACCTACAAAAAAATACTGATAGCATATATCCTTAAAGATAGAAAACTCATATTTCAGTTAAAAAATGCTAAGTATACAAATCCAAAAAAAGTGCTATAAGAGGTGCAATATGAAATCAATCCTATTATCAGCCATATTTCTTGCAGCAATAATTATTGGAAGCCTGGCCTCAATATATTATATAAGCAATCAATCAGAAACGATGCTAGAACTTCTAACCACACTAGAAAAACACATAGATTCAGAGGACTGGGATGAGGCAAATTCAACCTTTAAGAATTTTAAAGATAATTGGACTAAAATCGATCCAAAATGGTCAATGCTTATAGATCACTATGAAATTGATTATATAAATATGAATCTCGGAGAGCTAGATGCTTTCATAAAGAGTAAAGATAAAACAAATGCCTTAGCCAAAATGAGCAGTCTTCAACTTTTGGTAAAGCATATACCCGAGAAAGAATACGTAAACCTCAAAAATATATTTTAAAAAGTAATAAGTCTCTCCATATCATCAGGAATTGGTGCTTCAAAGCTGTGCCACTGATTTGTAATAGGGTGCAGTATGGTGATTTTTCTGGCATGAAGTGCTTGTCTATCTATTAAAGCTGTATCCCCTCCATAAAAAGTATCTCCTAGAATTGGATGCCCTATATGAGACATGTGTACCCTTATCTGATGTGTTCTGCCAGTTTCAAGAGTAATGTTTACTACACTGTATTCTGGATACATAGCTATTGTCTTAAAATGAGTAACTGATTTATCTCCATCTTCACGGATAACTCTTCTCATAGCTTTTTCTATTTCAGGGGCAATAGGCTGATCTATAGTACCCTCCAGTTCCTCCATTGTCCCATGAACCAAGGCTGTATATTCCTTTTTGAACTCTTCCTTACCTGCATAGAAAGACATTAAATGCTGCACATGTGCATTTTTTGCAAAAATCACCAGCCCTGACGTATCTCTATCAAGTCTATTGATTGGTCTTACCTTTTTTGGTGTACCCTCTCCAAGCCAAAGATATGCGAGTCCATTTGCCAGAGTACCCATAATATGTTTTCTAGTCGGATGGACAAGTATTCCCGGCTTTTTATTTATCACTATAAGGCTTTCATCCTCAAAGACTATATCCAAGTCCATTTGCTCAGGAAGAATGTTTTCCGACTCACTATCCAAAAAGGTTATCTCAAGAATATCATCTCTCTTAAGGCGAATGTTCATATAACCTATGCTACCATTTACCATGACTCCGCCACTTTTCTTTAGTGCTACTATACTTTTACGGGAATACTTATGTTTACCCCTAAGAAAATCTATCAGCCTCATTCCCTCATATTGTTCCTCTATATTATATTTCTTAATATTACTCAATTTTGTACAACTCCTATGAATTCTTAAATTTATTGATAAGCTTCTTCATATCATCAGGAAGCGGTGCTTCAAGTCTTATTATTTCTTTTCCAAAGGGGTGGGTAAATACCATTTCACAAGCATGTAGAGCCTGTCTTGCTATAAGTTCATCCTTGCCTCCATACAATTTATCTCCCAGCAATGGATGTCCTAAGCTGCTTAAATGCACTCTAATCTGGTGAGTCCTGCCAGTCATAAGCTTTAGACGAAGTAAAGCAGCCAAAGCATATTGCTCCAGTACTTCATACTGAGTAATACTTCTTTGCCCACCCTCTCTTACAGCTCTTCGTATAGGGTTTTCCTCATCAATACCTATAGGCTTATCAATAGAACCATTCTTTACCATAAAAGTACCTTCAGCCAATGCAACATAATATTTCTCGCAACCAGCTTGATCAAACTGTGCAGAAAGCTTAGCATGAGCTTCACCGCTTTTTGCCAATACAACAATGCCTGAGGTATCCATATCAATACGATTTGCAAATCTTATGGGTATATCCAAACCCTTATTGATAAAGTAATGCTTTATCCCATTTGCCAATGTCCCATTTGGATGATTTTGTGTTGGATGTACCAACATGCCTGCCGACTTATTAACAGCAAGGAAATACTCATCCTCATATATTACCTCTATAGACATATCTTCTGGAATAGTGCTGTCTTTACCAGTTTCAGATAAATCTATGATTAATATGTCTTCATTTTTTATAGAATTATCCCAGTAAGCTACCTTACCATTTATCAAAACTCTTTTATTTTTAAGCAAGGCTTTTATCTTTCTTGATGAAAATGAACATTGCTGCTCCAAATAATCCTTTATATTTAATTTTTCAGATTCTATTTTAATCTTTATTTCCTTTTTCATTTATATCTCCTGTACACTATAT
>JBAVGO010000194.1:0-16305 GCA_049684915.1 Lutisporaceae bacterium
GCATTAGCTTGCATAGGTGATGGAGTTATAGCAACTGGAGTTGAAGGAAATATAATTTATATGAACGCGTCAGCAGAAGAAATCACAGGTTGGAATGCTGAAGAAGCCTTTGGTAAGAAGTCTAATGAAATATTCACAATAATGATAATGGATATGAATGAGGAACTGCGAAACCCTGTTGAAGTGGCTTTAGAAACAAATAGTGTAGTTAGTCTACAGAAGCACTCTGCTATTATAGCAAAAGATGGGAATAGAAAATATATCTCTGCAAGCTGCCATCCAATTAAGGGATCAACAGGAGTTTTAGAAGGTGCGGTTGTTGTGTTTAGAAACACTCAAAGCATCAAGAAAATGGAAGAAGAATTAAGCTCAGAGATGAATACCCTTCAGAAAATCTTTGAAATTTCTCCTGTAGGAATGCTGCTTATTGATAGCAATACAGTCATTAAACAAGCTAACAAAGCCTTTTTAGATATATTGGATTATGATCAGTCCAGTATAGTAGAGCATCAATTTGGAGATAGCCTACACTGTCTCAATAGTTTAGAGAATGGATGCGGCAAAAGTATCAAATGCATCTTTTGTGATTTGAGAAATACCCTCAAGCGGGTATTGAGAAAGGGTACTCCTTGCAACGATATTATAATCAATTATACTTTGGTTGTTGATGGTAAAGAAATTAATCCCTGGTATAAGTTTGATTTTGTACCTGTTACTATTGATAGAATGAGACATGTCATGGTGGTTATGGATGACATTACTGAGCAAAAGAACTATGAAGCTCAGCTTATCCGTTCAAAAGAATCCTGCTTAAAGATGATGGAGGACTTCCCCACACTTGTGTGGCGTATAGATATAAACGGTAACTGCGATTACCTTAATAAGGTATGGATTGAATTTACTGGAATGAAAAAAGAGGAGGCATTAGGAGCTGGGTGGATTGAGGCATATCACCCAGACGATAGAGCGGAGTTTATAGAGCTTGTAACTAATGCTTTTAATAAAAGAGTTCGCTTTGAAACGGAAAAGAGGTTAAGAAGGTTCGATGGCAAATACAGTTTGGGAATGATAATAGGAACCCCTTACTACGATCTTGAAAATCGATTTGCAGGGTATATCGGAACTATTTATGATATTACTGAAAAGAAAATTGCAGAAGAAGGCATAAGGAGATATGAAATAATGTCCAAGAAAGTCCGTGACATTATGTTGTTTATTGACACGGACGGTAATATTCTACATGCTAATGAGGCTGCTTTTAAAGCCTATGGATATTCATTAGAAGAGCTATGTTCTTTGAACGTCAGAGACTTGCAGAAAGAGGATGAAGTGACAAAGAAATTGCTTGAAAAAATGGACAAGGAAGGAGTAATCCTTGAATCTACACATTATCGCAAAGATGGAAGTAGTTTTCCTATTGAAATTAACTCTCAAGGTGCGGATATTGGAGGGCGGAGGGTACTTGTGAGTATTATAAGAGATATTACAGAACGCAAGGAAAGCCAAAAGGCACTGATAGAAAGCGAAGAAAAGTTTAGAAATATTTTCAATAATTCAGCGGATACGATTATAATCCAAGAAATAAAGGAAAATGGTATACCAGGAAAAATTATTGAAGTTAACGATACAGCCTGTAAAGTATGGGGTTATAGCAAAGAGGAGTTCCTTAATTTAACTGTATTGGATCTTGCGATGAATAATAAGAATGAAAGGATTGAAGGTCTTGCGTCCAAGTTAAAAGAAAGTGGAATTTTTGAATTTACATCAAAAGGAATTACAAAATACAATTCTATTTTGGATATTGAAATCGATACTCTCATTATAACATTTAATGGGAAGAGGGTTATTCTTTCTGTAGTAAGGGATATTACAAACCGTATGAAGGCAGAGAAGCAGGTACTGGAAAGTCAGCAACGATATCATGACTTGTTTATGAATATGAACAGCGCATTTGCTTATAATAGGATAATATTAGACGAAAATGAAAATCCAATCGACTTTGAATATCTTCAGATAAATAGTGCTTTTGAGAAGTATTTTAGTAGAAAAATGGAAGATGTGTTAAATAAGAAATACTCTGATGTTTTCCCACAGGGGCAGGATACCCTTGATTCTATATTGCAGTGGGTATATAGGGTTGCGGTGACAGGACAAAGCAATACAAGCGAGGCACTTTTTTCTGAAGCTACAGGTCGGTGGTATTCTTTTTCTGCTTACAGCCCAGAAAAGTATTGTTTCGCTATCATTTTTACAGACATCCATGATAGAAAGATAGCTGAATTGGAATTAATAAGAGCGAAGCAAGAGGCAGAGGCTGCTAATAAAGCCAAAAGTGAGTTTTTGGCTAACATGAGCCATGAAATTCGTACTCCAATTAATGGTATCGTGGGAATGATTGACCTTACCATGCTTACAAATTTAACTTTCGAGCAAAGGGATAACCTGACTACTGCAGATAGTTGTGCAAAATCCCTGTTAAAAATCATTAATGATATTCTTGACTTCTCTAAAATGGAAGCAGGCAAATTGTCAATCGACAGTATTAATTTTGAAATTATAACATTGGTAGAAGAAATAATTAAAACACATACCTCTAATGCTAACGAGAAGGGGTTGGAACTCAGTTACTCTTTTTCCTCCAGTATTCCCCAGTACCTTATAGGCGACCCAAACAGGCTGCAGCAGGTAATCAATAATATCATTGAAAATGCCGTAAAATTTACCGAGAGCGGCGAGGTAAATATTTCTGTAAAGAAACACATAGTAACAGAAGAATTTGTGGAACTTAAATTTGCTATCTCTGACACGGGGATTGGCATTGATGAAGAGAAAAGGGACAGGCTCTTTAAGTCATTCAGTCAGGTAGATGGTTCCATTACAAGAAAATTTGGTGGCACAGGGCTGGGTCTTGTGATATCGAGACAGCTTGTAGAAATGATGGGTGGAAAAGTCTGGCTTGAGAGTGAAAAAGGTAAAGGTACTACTTTTTATTTTACAGTGAAATTTAAGGTTGGGAAAAAACAGATTAAACGGCCTCTTACGCAACCGGTAGTTACCAAGGCACTCCATGTCATGAATATTCTTGTCGTTGAGGACGATCGTGTAAATCAGGCTGTAATAACACGAATGCTCAAGGAAAAAGGTCATGTAGTAGATGTAGCCAATAATGGAGTAGAGGCTCTCGCTTTCCACAAAGAGACGGAGTATGACTTGATCCTTATGGATATTCAGATGCCTGTAATGGATGGACTGGAAGCTACAAAGATGATTAGGGAAAGGGAAGGGGCAGGAAAACATACTCCAATTATTGCTCTGACAGCTTACGCATTTCAGGGCGATAGGGTGAGATTCCTGAATTTAGGCATGGACGAGTACCTTGCAAAGCCAGTCCATATGGAAGAATTATTTAATTTGATAGAGAAAACGGCTTACTTAAAGGAACAGGGTTTAACTGTTAGCGGGATTAGGGTAGATGGTGATGGCAACATCATTCTCATGCAGGATCAAATGGTGGAAATGAATGAGGCTCATGACTCTTTTATATTAGAGATTGGACAAAATGTTAAGAAACTAGTTAGCTACTTGGACGATAGTAATGTGCAATTGATAGGAAAAGTTGCACATGATATAAAAAATCTATGTAACCGAATTGGAGCTGACGAATTAAAAAGTTTAGCATTCCAAATTGAATTGGCAGTGAGACGCAGCAATCTTAAAGATGCAATTGAGTGTTCTACATTATTTGAACAGGAGTTTAAAACATTTAAAAATTTATATTTTAAAGAGAGGAAGGATGTATTATGAGAATTTTGATTGTAGAAGATGATTTGGCGAGCAGGAGGTTTCTTGAAAAGTTCTTGTCCAAATATGGTGAATGTGATGTTGTAGTGGATGGTTTGGAAGCTCTAGATGCGTTTTTGTTCTCCTTAAAATCAGGTACGCCATATGACCTGTTATGTTTGGACGTTATGATGCCAAAAGTTGATGGAATAAAGGTACTAAAAACAATTAGAAAATTGGAAATGCAAAAGGGAATATTACCCCATAAAAGGGTAAAAGTCATTATAACAACTGCCCTTACAGGATCAGATTTTGTTCAAAATGCTTTTGAAATTGGATGTGAAGCCTTTGCTTCAAAGCCAATAGATACCAAAAAATTAGTTGAAGTGATGGAGAAATTAGGGCTTTTCAAAGATAATTCTTGAGCTTCCTGTATAAACATTCATCCTATTTCCTCTGACAAAACCAACTATGGTTGTATTCATCTCTTCGCCTATCTGCAAAGCTAAATCCATAGGAGCTGAGCGGGAGACAACCATAGGTATTCCTCTTTTTGTAGCCTTTGTAAGCATTTCTGAAGAAATTCTGCCGCTTGTTAAAATCAGCTTGTCTGTGAACAAAATATCCTTAACAAAAGCTTCTCCCAATACCTTATCCAAGGCATTATGTCTTCCTACATCCTCATGATAAATCAAAATATCATTGCCATCACTTAGAGCAGCACTATGCACTCCACCTGTGTTTTGAAACACTTCAGATGCTGTTGAAAACTCTCTCATCAATGCTAAAAGCTTTTTTGCCTCTACCTTTAAGCCTTCTTCAGCAGGTCTGCAGCTTATCACATCATGTATATTGTAAAAAACAGTGCCTCTTCCACAGCCAGTGGTCATATCCTTTTGCTGAGAGGTAAAAACATCAACTACACCTTTTTCTTCATCTACAGCTATAGCTGTTATATCTTTTTTGTCTTGAATGATACCTTCTGAAATCAGAAAGCCATAGACAAGAAAATCCAAAGCCTTTGGTGAGCATAATAAGGTTACTAGCTCCTCACCATTTAAGAAAATAGTCAAAGGATACTCCCTAACAACAATATCATCCACTTCATTGCTGCATTCCCCATCATATCTTAGTAGCTGTATTTTTCTTGTTAAATCCATTTGTTATTCTCCTGCCTTTTCAATTACAACAGCACAAACCTTAAACTCTGGTATTTTACAGTTTGGATCAAAAGCAGAATTAGTAAGAATATTAGCAGCACCTTCCGCAAAGTGGAAGGGTATAAATACCACATCTTGCTCCACAATGTCACTAACCTTCGCTTTTACCAATATGCTTCCCCTTCTTGAGCTTACCTTTACCATATCTCCGTCGCTAATCTTTAGATTGATTGCTGTAACAGGGTTGACTTGTACAAAGCTTTCTGGACTTTTTTTGTTTAAGCCCTCAACTTTGCCTGTCATAGTCCTTGTATGATAATGATAAAGTACTCTGCCTGTTGTTAAAATCAATGGATACTTTTCATCTGGAAGCTCTGCACTTTCCTTATACTCAATACCCATGAATAAGCCTTTTCCTCTTGCAAATGCACCCTTGTGCAAATATGGTGTGCCTGGATGTTCCTTATTTGGACATGGCCATTGAAGTCCTGTCTTCTCTAACCTTTCATAGGCAATACCTGCGTAAGAAGGTGTAAGGGCTGCCATTTCATCAAATATCTCTGATGGATTGTTGTATTTCTTTTCATAGCCAAGACGATTCATAAGCTCCATCGTGATTTCCCAGTCTGCTTTTGCTTGTCCTGGTGCATCGATGGCTTTTCTTACTCTTTGAACTCTTCTTTCTGTGTTGGAGAAGGTTCCATCCTTTTCTGCAAAAGCTGCTGCAGGTAAAACTACGTCAGCAAGCTGTGCAGTCTCTGTAAGGAATATATCCTGAACTACAAGGAATTCTGTACTTTCAAGTGCATGTTTTACATGATTTAAATCAGGATCTGATACCATTGGATTTTCGCCCATGATATAAAGCATTTTAATATTTCCATGTTCTGCTGCATGTACCATCTCTGATACTGTTAATCCACTTTTTGTTGAAAGTGTCTCTACTCCCCATGCCTTTGCAAACTTGTCGGCTACCTCTTGCTTTATTACTGGCTGATAGCCTGTGTAAACATCAGGAAGTGCTCCCATATCGCAGGCACCTTGAACATTGTTTTGCCCTCTAAGCGGGTTAACACCAGTTGATTCACGTCCTATTTGTCCACATAACATAGCTAGATTTGCAATGTTCATAACATTATTTACACCTGTAGTATGCTGCGTAATGCCCATACAGTAAATAATGCTTCCTTTTTCTGCTTTTGCATAAAGTCTAGCCGCTGCTTCTATAGCTTCTGCCTTTAATCCACAAATCTTTGCAGCTTTTTCTGAGGTAAAGTCCCGAACTGCTTCTTCAAGCTTTTCAAAATTTTCTGTTCTGTTCTCAATAAATTCCTTATTATGAAGATTTTCCTTTAAAATAACATGCATCATCCCATTTAAAAGGGCAACATTCGTACCCGGCTTTATTTGGAGGAATACCTCAGAATTGCCTGCAAGATCTATTTTTCTTGGATCCGCCACTATAAGCTTAGTTCCTTTTCTTACAGCCTGTCTGATTTTCGCTCCGATTACTGGGTGATTTTCTGTAGTATTAGAACCTATGATAAATATTACATCACAGCCCAAAAACTCATCAATCCCATTTGTCATGGCTCCACTGCCTAAAGTAGTTGCAAGACCTGCAACTGTTGCGGAGTGTCAGAGGCGGGCACAGTGATCTACATTATTGGTTCCGATAACCGCTCTGAACATTTTCTGCATTAAATAGTTT
This sequence comes from Lutisporaceae bacterium, assembly GCA_049684915.1. Classification (GTDB taxonomy): domain Bacteria; phylum Bacillota; class Clostridia; order Lutisporales; family Lutisporaceae; genus GWB2-37-7. The sequence goes on from JBAVGO010000194.1 coordinate 6,652, forward strand.
TCTTCATTTGTACATCTTGCAGATGTCATACCTCCAAAAGCTTCAGCACCATGTTTTTCTTTTATATCTTTTATCTTAGAAGCTACAATATTCATGGCTTCATCCCAAGTTGTTTCTACAAGCTTCCCGTCTTTTCTGACAAGCGGTGTCTTCAGTCTGTCTGGATGATTTAAAAATTTATATCCGAATTTACCTTTTACGCATAAAAGACCTTCATTTGGAGCTGAATTGACAGGCTCTACACCTAATACCCTTCCGTCTTTAACCAATAACTCCATTTGGCAGCCTACTCCACAATAAGAGCAGGTAGTCTTAACCTTTTTTACATCCCAATATCTGAACTTTTGAGGCTGCTTTGGCATCAAGGCTCCTACAGGACATACGGATACACAGTTTCCACAGGACACACAATTTGAGCTTTCAAAATCTTTATCGCCTGCTACTGCTACATGCGTTGAAAAGCCTCTTTCTGCAAAGCATATTGCACCTGTACATTGAAGCTCATTATCTACTCTTACACATTTGCCACAAAGTATGCACTTGTTGGGGTCATAAGTAAAGAAAGGATTGCTGTCATCTATAGGATAGCTTTTTTTAACGCCATGAAAGCCGCCTTCCTTAATATCATATTCAAAACATAAATTTTGAAGGGCACAATTCCCAGATTTTTCACAGGTCAAGCAATCTAGTGGATGATTTTCTATCATCAATCTTAAAATATCTTTTCTGGTTTCTATCACTACTGGTGTTTCCGTTTCTATTATCATTCCATCTGCTACGGGCGTTGAACAAGCTGTCATGAGTGTTCTGCCACCTTTTACTTCTACTACACATATACGACAAGCACCATGTGCTACTAATCTCTCATCATGGCATAAAGTTGGTATATATATTCTATGCTTAGTAGCAGCCTGCAAAATCGTCTGCCCCGCTTCTACTTCACATTGCTGTCCATTCAATGTTATATTCATTAATTTGATTGCCTCCTTTATATAAGTATATATATATAAAATAACATTATTTCACCAACTTCACTAATGTTTTTTTAAATCCAAGTGCTTCAAATAATATAAAATATGCAATTATATAAAATAGCCTCCAGGTTGTTAATATATCAACAACCTGGAGGCTATAAGTTTTTAATTAATATAGAAGCTAATATTTTATCACAATTTATATATTAAACTAAAAAACCGGCAACAATTAAAATCTGAGCTAAGATGTAAGTAAACATAATAAAGACCTCATAATTTTTTGAAGGTTCAATAAAGCTATTGTATGACAATACAGAGTCAGAAGCTATGAAAAATAAGGAACCGATGAAAGGCAATAAAAATTGCAGATTAAATCCGTTCCAAATACGGCATAGACTAGTGAAACTCATCATTAGTATGGCACACATATAAAAGATAACTGGTACTAGCACTATTCCCAGATTTGGTTTAAGTAGCCTTAAAATTAAATAGCCATATAAAATATATGGTATTAAAAATATAAAGAAAAAGGTTGGAACAATTTTAATATATTGTATTGACTGTAGAAAAACCGAGGTATAGAATAAATGTCCAATAAGAAATGCAATCAAACCAATTGCAAGGAATATTTTTTTTGTTCCCCATAATAATGAGAGGTCACCAATAAATCCAAAAAATAAGGCAGTTACAATAAACCAGTTGATAGGCGTTGCACTTGACATATAGAAAACCATAATTAACGGCACTAATAAAGGTTTTGTCAGTGCTTTTAGGTTCTGTTTTTCATACTTGTCTGCATATAAATTGACTGCAAAAGTAATGATAAAGACAATTACTATAAGAATCTGTAAATTCATAGTACACCTCCAAGAATTAAGTTTTTATAGAATATGCATATTGCAAAACAGTCTGGAGCTCAATAAAGAGGTTCAGACTGTATGTCTATGCAAATATGTATTATTTGTATAAAGCTTTCTTTACCTCAGGTAAATCCAACATTTCAAGTGTTGTAACAAGCGGTTTGGCTGTATCTAAGTCATACCCCATTGCTTTGTAATATTCTAACTTTCCTTTTTCAAAATCAATTTTAATATTTGCATTAGGACCTTCCTTTAATGGCGGAATACCCCTTGCCCTATTTGGCATCTTAAATTCCATAGGGTTTATGCCTTCTCGAATATTGAATGAATGGCGGAGAGTTTTTATTCTTCGAGCTATATGAAGATATTCATCAAAGTTTAAATCCCATCCAGTCATTGCATTAGCCAATTCAACCATAGGTAGTACAACTACTGGGTCAAAGGCAAAGGCACAAAGTCCAAGACCATTGACGAGATCCATAAAACAACTGGCACCCATTAGATCATTACCTTCAGCTGAATCTAAACACTTATTCTTCATAGGATGGAGGTTTTTATCAGTTAACTTATTGCTAGGTGGATTTTTTGCATACATACCACAGCAGTCCAGTGTGCTGGTATGTCTCCCTGGTGTAGGCTCTGTTTCATAGCCAACTCCAAGACCCATGCCGCCAGAATTGCGTGGGTCATGCATAGGTAGCTCCTGTCCGCTTACATGCATAGCATATGCATCTGAGCCTTTTCCAAAGTGCTCGGATGCTGCTTTGACTCCGTTCATCAGATGTTTGCCTATGCCTTCTCCACTGATAATTTTTTCTACTAGCTTTACAACTGCTTCACTATTTCCCCAAGTTAACTTCAAGCCATCTGTATCAGCGGTGGTAATTACTTTGTTTTCATATGCTTCAAAAGCCCAAGCAACAGTAACTGCACAGCTTATTGAATCTATACCAGCACGGTTTAGCAGATCATTAACCTTCATAATACTTTGCATGTCATTGCTGAGCAACATTGTACCAAAGCCGCAGATAGTCTCATACTCAGGTCGATGGGATTCTGTAATAGGATATGGACCTTCCTTTACATTTACTATTCCGCCACAACTTAGTGGACAGCTAAAGCATCCATACTTTTCTGTTTCATATTGTGTTACCGAATCATTGGAGATTTCACGGGTTAACCGTCCAGGGAAGTCAATACAACCTACGCCTTTCCAGTTTTTAACTGGTGAGTCTCCGTTGTTTGCCGATAAGGCTACAGTGCCAGCGGTTCCCCATGTTTTCATATCATATCTTTCAACTTCACCAGTCATAGGCAGCATATTTTTTTTACTTAGAAATCGTATCACACCTGATAATATCGGTACATTTGTAGCTTCATTTAGTAGCCAGTCTATGCGTGGATGCTTGTATTCATAGAACTGTTGAGCAAATTTATCTGTCAATTCTGTTATAGCTTGCTCATCATAGATATTGACATTTTTGTTACCACCAAGGCATACTGCTTTTAAGTTTTTTGAGCCCATTACTGCGCCTAAACCACTTCTTGCTGCCAGTCTTCCTTTATCTGTAACGACGCCAGCAATTCTTGACATTTTTTCCCCGCCTGACCCGATGCAAGCTGTTTTAAAATGAGCACCGTGTCTTTTGGTTAAATCATCAACCGTATCATAGGAATCCTTCCCCCATAAATCAGTGGCATCCATAAGTGCTTTGTTATCACCATCTATTAGTAGGTAAACAGGTTTTTCACTTTTACCTACAAAAAATATACCGTCATATCCAGTGGACTTTATTGCTGGAGCGAAAAATCCTCCACTGTTGGCATCCCCCCAAGTATTTGTTAAGGGGCTTTTTCCCATAATCATATAACGTCCCGAGAAGAACGAACCAGAGCCAGTTAAGAGACCGCTCATTATACCTAATATATTCTCAGGACCGAGTGCATCTACCCCAGGCTGTTGTCTATCAAATATTATCTTCGCTCCCAAACCATAACCCGTTAAAAATTTCTTGTAGAGGTCATCTTGTATTTCCTCTTCCTGAATGCTTCCCGTCGTTAGGTCTACCCATAGTATTTTTCCCATGTAGCCAAATGCCATAATTTTACCTCCTTAATTTACATAATGTACAAGGATAAAACTATTTAATGTTATAGTAAATACAACATTAAATGTAATAGAATAACATAAATGCTATATTTAAATTACCACAAAATAGAACTTTTTTCCAGCATTTTATTAAATAATTGTAAAATATGACGTTTATATACGATTGTTGACTTTAAATTACTCTTTTTTGGTCATATAGTGAAATAGACTTGTTATCCCATTACAGAATATGTCGAAAAGTGCGAGTGAAACAATATGTTATGTGTGCTAATAATAAAGGGTTTTGTCGGAAATGAAGAGAAATTATTATATGAGGAGTGATTATTATGCAAGATGAAAAAAGAACAGTATATATAAAGTTTTTTGCACCAGTGAACGGTCAGACTGCAAATACATTGATGAATGTTATAGACCAGAAGTTCAAAGAAGGAATGAAAAGGTTAGTGTTGCTGATTTCATCGCCTGGTGGGAGTGTATTTCATGGACTATCAATATATAACTATTTAAAAGGAATTCCTGTAGAAATAATTACTCATAATTTTGGTAGTGTTGATTCAATTGGGGCTATAATATATTGTGCTGGTGATAAAAGATTTTCTGTTCCAAATGCGAGGTTTTTAGTTCATCCAGTTTTTTGGGGAGTCGATTCAAATACGAGGATGGATGAAAAACAACTTGAGGAAGTATTCAAAGCTCTTAGAATTGACGAAAAGAATATTGCATTGGTATTAGCGAGAGAGACAAATAAAGAAGTTGACGATGTTATTGAAGCAATAATGAATAGAACCACTCTTTTGCCAGAAGAAGCAAAAATATTTGGATTGGTACATGAAATAAAACATGAATTAATTCCAGAGGGAGCAGAACTTATAGGAATTAATATGTCTTAAAAATGTAATTACTATGATTTTTGGAGAATACTTGAGATATTATTTTAATACAAAATATCTGCTTGACAGCTTTATTATATAAGTGATAAGCTAGTAAAAACTATGATTAGGTGTGATTATCATGAGATACATATACAATACACAACTTAACAACTACCCGAGCCCGAGTTAAAGCATTTGTGTCAAATAAATAGGCACAAGTGCTATTTAAGCTTGTGCCTGTGTAGTATAAGATAATCGCTATGCAGGAAACCCTGTGTAGCGATTTTTTAATTGGAGCATATCTCTTAAATATCTACACCAAACTGCAAGTAATATTTATTATTTATTGAAAGGATTTGATAATATGTTAATCAGTAAATTGTTAGGAGAACGATATAAGGAAAAACCTGGAGAAGCAACACTTCCAAGTCACATTTACCTTCTTAGGGGTGGCTATATACGTCAGGTATCAAACGGGATATATTCAATGCTTTTGCCAGCCAAAAAAATTGCAAGGAAGATCGAGCAGATAATACGTGAGGAAATGGATAAGATTGACGGTCAAGAGGTACTATTTCCTGTGGTTTTACCTGCTGAGCTTTGGCAGGAGTCAGGTCGCTTTGATAGCGTTACCAATGGGCTTATACGCTTCAAGGATAGAGTAGGTCATGATATGCTGCTTGGAATGACACATGAAGAAGCAGCGGTACACCTAGCAAGAAGTGAGGTAAAGTCTTATTCAAAATATCCTTTTATGATTTACCAAATACAAACAAAGTTTCGGGACGAAACAAGAGCTAGAGGTGGGCTTATCAGAGTAAGGGAATTTACTATGAAGGACGCTTATTCCTTTCATACGTCGCAAGAGGATTTAGAACAGTATTATGAAAGAGCATTACATGCTTATCATAATATATTTGAGCGTGTTGGAGTCCCTCAGGTTATTTCTGTCGGTTCAGATAACGGTATGATGGGTGGCAAGGTATCCCATGAGTATATGCTATTGTCCGATGCAGGAGAAGATACTATTGTATTATGTGAGAGCTGCGATTATAAAGCAAATATGGAGGTTGCTACCTCAAAAATTACACATGATAAACGTACAGAACAGTCTATTGAGCTGGTATATACCCCTGATATTAAGGATATTGATTCTCTTGCCGATTTCTTTAAAATATCTTCAAGTGGACTGATGAAGGCTACGGTGTTTTCAGTAGAGAACAGTAATAGACCCCTTGTAGTATTTATACGTGGAGACCTACAGGTAAATGAGTCCAAGCTGAGAAATGCTGTTCGGGCAAACGTATTTCCACTGACAGATTACGAGAATGTCAATTTGTGCTTTGGGTTTATTGGAGCTTATGGGCTTGATACAGAAGGTATAGATGTTATTTATGATACTTCGCTACAGGGTGAAACAAGTCTTGTTGGTGGAGCTAACAAGCTTGATTATCACCTTAAGGGGATAAGTGTTGACAGAGATATAAAACCTAGTAAATATGTTGATGTAGCTAAGGTTAATGAAGGCGACACCTGTACAAAATGTGGCAGTAAATTGAAGCTGAACCGAGGAATTGAGGTTGGCAATATTTTTCAATTAGATACAAAGTACACAGCAAGCATGAATATGACTTTTACTGATATTGATGGAAAGCAAAAGCATCCTCTAATGGGCTGCTATGGAATAGGAATAGGAAGATTATTAGCAAGCGTTATAGAAGCGAGCCATGATGAATATGGTCCAATATGGCCTATGTCTGTAGCTCCCTGGCAGATTCATATCTGCTTGCTGAATAGTGAAAATGAGAGGAATAGACAGATTGGTTTTGAATTGTATGAGCTGCTTAGTAAAACATATGATGTACTGATGGATGATCGTAATGTTGCTGCAGGAATACAGTTTGCGGATGCCGATTTGCTTGGTGTTCCTGTGAGAATTATTGTAAGCAAACGTAATATTGAAAAAGGTGAGCTTGAGCTTGTAACGAGAGATAAGAAAATTAAGAAGAATATAAAGCTTGAAGCTGTTGAAAATGAACTAAGGGAAATTATGAAAAAATTTTATAATTAGAGGTTTTTTGAATAATAAAGAGAAACTAATACAATGAAAAGCCATATATATCCATGTATGTTAAGTATTGAATGTTGCTTAAAACAATATCTCTAGGAAATTCTTAAAAGTTAAGTACACACTATTAAAAGAGGCATAAAAAAGTTTTGCTATATATTTTTCGCAATATTTGAATTAAATAGCAAAATTTCAAAGTACGGGGGGGTATAAATGAATATACTAATTGTAGACGGTGAAAAACTTATAGTAAAAGGTTTAAAGCATAGTCTAGAACAAAATGATTTTTGCGTTTACACTGCATTTGATGGTAAAGAGGCCTTAGATATGGTTAGTTGCAATCAGTTAGATTTTATACTATTGGATATAATGCTTCCTAAAATTGATGGTGTTACTCTTTGTAAGAAAATTAGGGAAAAGCATGATGTTCCAATAATCATGCTTACTACCAAGAAAGATTATATAGACAAATTACTGAGGCTAGAATTTGGAGCAGATGATTATGTGACTAAGCCCTTCAATACAAGAGAATTGATTGCTCGCATTAATGAAGTGTATAGAAGATACATCAATAAACATGATAATGAAGAAATAATGCAGCATGGCAGTTTAAAGATAAATATTTCTTCCTGTACTGCATTTATAGATGATATCGAAATTGTGCTTACTACAAAGGAATTTGATTTATTGAAGACCTTTATAAAAAGTCCAGGCAGAGTTTTTACGAGAGAAAATCTGTTTGATATAGTTTGGAATGAAAGCATATTTGATACTCGTACTGTGGATGTCCACATAAAAAGTTTACGTGAGAAGATTGAAGAGGATTCCTCAAAGCCCCAATTGATAAAAACTAAATGGGGTGTTGGGTATTATCTCAAGAGGGGATAATCTAAATATCTATGATAACAATAAAGGAGTAACTAAAGTGAAAAATAAGATATCGGCAGTGATTTTTGATATGGATGGCTTGATGTTTGATACTGAGAAGATGGCATTTGAGGGATGGAAGCAAGCAGGCAAAAGTGCAGGCTTTGATATTACAGATGAAATCATATTGGCTTCTATAGGTAGAACAAAGGTAGACACAGAGAAAATCATGAAACAGCATTTCGGAGAAGCTTTTCCATATACTGAGTTGAGGAATCAGAGAGTAATATACTCTCAAAACTATATCAAAAGCAACGGAATGCCAATTAAGCTTGGACTGCTAAAGCTGCTGGATTTCTTAAATGAAAAAGGGATAAAAACAGCTGTTGCGACATCCTCTGACAGGATAAGGACAGAAGAGAATTTAAAATGCTGCAATATTTTAGATAAGTTTGACAATATCGTTTGTGGGGAAGAAGTGGAAAGGGGTAAGCCCGAGCCTGATATATTCCTTCTTGCCGCTAAAAAGCTAGGCTTCAGACCAGCGGAATGTATAGTCCTAGAGGACTCAGAAAATGGGATAAAGGCAGCTTATAAGGCAGGAATGAGGACTATTATGATACCTGATATGATAACTCCAACTGATGATATAAAGAAGCTTACACATCAGATATTTGAGTCGTTGGAGCATGTTATTGGGTATATTGAAGGGGAAATTATATAATCAGAGGGTATATTTATTATAGAGAAGGATAATAAAGTAATAATTTGAGATATGAGGATATGAAAATTATGAAAGACATATATGTAATATTATCTGCAACACCTACAAAAATGGGGAAGATAATTAGAACACTTACAAGATATGAGCTTAATCATACATCAATAAGTCTGACAGAGAATTTGACTGAAATGTATTCCTTCGCTCGTTATAGAGCGGCAAATCCTCTGGTGGGAGGTTTTGTGAAGGAATTTCCTCAAAGACTTTCTCTTGGCAAAAACAGAGATATTTATATAAAGGTATATAAGATTCCTGTAAATAATATGAAGTACAATAATATTAAATCCTTCATTAATGATATGAAAAATGATAAAGAAGAAAACATATACAATTCCTTAGATGCTTTAGGCTACTTATTTGGATGGCATTTCAATGCTTACAAAGCACATACTTGTTCTAGCTTTGTAGTCAAATCTCTTTGTGAAGGGGATATCATAGTAAACTTAAATGCATCGAGAAATGTACTTATCAGAGAAATAGAAAAGCTACTTAAAAAACATATCTATTATAGTGGTTCTTTAAGCGATTATACACCAGCTAAAGGAAGTACATTTGATACAAAGGATTTTTACGAAAAAACAAGTTTTAAAAAGGAAATGCAAAGAACCTTCTATCACTTTTACAGTTTGTTTAAAAGAAATAGAAAGTGGTATAGATTACATTCAAAATAATCTATACCATTTATAATTATATATTAATAACTAAACATTAAATCTGAAAAAAACTACATCTCCATCTTTCATTATGTATTCTTTTCCTTCAATTCTTACAAGTCCTTTTTCCTTAGCAGATGTCATGCTGCCACCGTGAGCGATAAGATCATCATAAGATATAATTTCTGCTCTGATGAAGCCTCTTTCAATATCGGAATGAACTTTACCTGCTGCTTGAGGGGCTAGTGTACCTATTTTTATTGTCCATGCTCTTGACTCTGTAGGACCTGCAGTGAGGAAGCTCATTAATCCTAGTAAGGCATAGCTTGCCTGTACCAGTTTATCAAGTCCTGATTTATCAAGACCTAAGTCATTTAGGAATTCTTTTCTTTCCTCAGCAGGCAGTTGAGATATTTCTTCTTCTATTTGAGCACTAACTACAACTACTTCAGCATCTTCCGTAGTAGCA
>JBAVGO010000195.1:0-43284 GCA_049684915.1 Lutisporaceae bacterium
GAGACGAGAGGTAAAGGGATGGGCGAGGAAGCCCTTAGCCTTTTTGCAGATCATCTTTTCAAGACAAGGGTTTTGTCACGTATTCAATATCAGACTAGAGTTGAAAACATTGCAATGAAAAGAATAGGAGAGAAGGTTGGATTTACTGTAGAGGGTACATTGAGAAGCTATAGGTTTGATCAAGGCATGTTTAGAGACTATTATATGATTGCTATGACTAAAGAGGATTGGATTAATAAGGTGAAATAATATTTCTTAAAGATATAAAGAAAGAGGGGTTATATTGTGAGAAAGGTAATTATTTATGGAAGTCATATGTGACCGGGCTGTGGGGAGTTGAAAGAGGTTCTTTCACAAAAAGGTATAGAGTTTATTTACTTTGATATCAGCCTAGATTTTGGGGCATTGAAGAGATTTTTAAAGATTAGGGATACCAACGACATTTTTGATCCGGTAAGGGAAGCGGGAAGAGTAGGAATACCTACTGTGTTGGTTGATGATAAAGTAATGCTTGGATTGGAAGAGGATCAAATCGAAGAACTGCTAAAATAGGGCTGCAAATTGCAGCCCTATTTTATGCGATATTATCATATTATATGTTAGTTTTGTCCTGCCAGATTTTTCTGATCATCAGAATCAGTATACTTAAGGAAATAAAAACTAATATTCCTATTACTACAGTTTTTGCACTTCCGGTCAACATATCTCCTACATATGAGTAAGCAATAGTAATAGGTATCTGACCTATGCAGGTAGCCCAGAAGAAGGACCAAAAGCTCATGGAGGTTAGCCCTGCCCCATAGCTCACTACATCAAAGGATACAAAGGGCAGTAGTCTTGCAATCAAAACGGCATATTTTCCATATCTATCAAAAAATTTATCTACACTTTTTAGAGCTGTTCTTGTAGCCAGCCTTGCAGCAACATCACGTCCAAAGTATCTTGATATCCAAAAGCACATAGATGCACCTGTTACTGTACCAATCCAAGAAAGTATCGCACCCTTCCACCATCCAAATAAGCTTGCATTTACAAAGGTAATCACAAAGGAAGGAAGGGGAGCAATAATGGATTGGAAAAGCATTAGTAAAAAAGAAATAATTGGTGCCCATATTCCAAAGGATAATATATAGCTCTTGATTGCACTTATATCAAGAGTGCGAAGTATATATAGTGCATAGCCAACAGTATTATGCACTGGAGCTACAAAAAAATAAAGCAAAAATGGGATTGATAATATTAATAATTTATAGACCCAGCTAATAAATCTGCTTCTCATAAACTCACAACCTTATAATATATTAAGACTCACTAAAGAGTATAGCATTTTAATAAATTTACTTTCAAGCTATAACTATCTTATCATAAATTAAAAGGTAAGTGTTCGTAAGTATATATTATTAAATAAGTCTTAGAACTGCTAGGATTAGTAGTATAAAGCCCGGAAGCAGGGCAAATTTCTCACCAAAGCTACTCACAATATTCGTTCTTGCTGCAATATTACCTAACCCGATAAGTACAAAGTGAGCAATGCCAAAAAGAAACGGAGTGGTAAAGGGGTTTACACCTATTAGAGCTATAGTAAAGGCTGCTATGGAGGCATCCATAGCAACGGCTAAACCTAGCATTGTACCCTCCATTGGTTTTATATCATCTTCATTATCATAGTCTGCCAGCAAAGGGTTTTGAAGTATTTTAACTAAGTCATGAAGATTAAGCTTTGGTTGAACATTTCCCCTTTGTTCCTTTCTATGCTCATTGCCTCCCTTTAAGGTATACAATGCAAGCAGTAGAAGGAGTATACCTCCAATATATTTAGCCATTTCAATAGGGATATAGGCTTTTAAATAATGTCCCATGAGCATTGCAAGCATAGTGCAAACAACGGACCAAGAGGATATAATCAATAAAGAATTAAATGGTATCTTGATTTTTCGCAATCCAAAAGCAAATCCACCCCAGAAGCCATCTAGACTCACAGCAATCGCAATAAGAATCAAGCTGAAGAGACTCATGAGTATCCACCTCTCATACATAAAATTTCACTCAATATTACTGTATGAAGGATGTTGCAGCTTTGACACAATGCTTGTCATATGCATATATTTTGACGAAAGCCTTGCACTAAGTGCCAAACATGTAAAATACAATCGAAGGATTTTTAATTTAGACAAGGAGTTTTGACACATTTTTCCTTTTATATTTGTTAATATGGTTATAAACTACCTCAAAACAAAAAAAGGTAGCATACACCTTATATATACGAGGAGAGACATATGATGAGAAAAATAACCAATAGTATTTTCAACTTAATAGTAATTTTTATTATAGTAGTTTCGTCGTTATATTTAGTATCAGCAATGAATACCATAAGTGACCCTACCCACATACCTTCAATATTGGGCTTCACACCTCTGACTGTAATATCAGGGAGCATGAGCCCAGGTATAGAAACTGGAGATATGGTTGTTATTATTAAGAACAATAGCAGTATAAAACCAGGGGATATCATAACATATCGGTTGGATGATGTACTGGTGACCCATAGGGTAAAGGAAGTTTCAATGGATGATGCAAAAGAGGTGTTTGTTACTCAGGGGGATGCAAATAGTGTGTCGGATTATAAAACAGTAAATCAGAGTCAGATAGTTGGTAAATATTTATTTAGAATTCCTTTTGGTGGGTATATTAAGGCATGCTTAAGAGGCATGCCTGGTATCTTGATTTTATTGGGATTAGTCCTTGTAGCATCCATGCTTGAAGTGCTTAAGTTTACGCAAAATAAGCTCAGGGAAATAGAAAAATTCTTATATGAATAGTTGCATGTCTGATTCTAAGGCTTCTTTTAGATAATCCTTAGCTTCTTTTACTTCAAGCTCAGGTATCATCTCCTCTTGCTTAAGCCCCATTATCTCCATAGACAGCTTGCAACCGTAAAACTTAACGCCTTTTTTTTGAGCACCCTTCAAAAATGCTGTTAGGGGAGGGGTATCATCATCCTCCATCATTTCAATCAGCATTTTCTTACCTATACCTGCAAAATTCATTTTGGATAGGGGTAAATCCTCTGGTCCATTGGGAGTCATTATACCAAACATTTTCTCATATAGTGACTTGTCTTCTAAACTGAGCTTTTCGGGGTCTCTAACAAGACATAGACCCCAAAAAGCACAAAATATAGTGGTTTCTACATCGATAGTTCTTGCGGTATTTGCTAGTAATAGAGCAGCAAGTGCTTTATCGTATTCTCCACTGAATAAAAGAATGTTCATTTTCTTACTCAAGCCAATTCCTCCTTTGTTTTTCGCAACATATCTATTGTTTGCTATTTGCAATGCTTTTATTACTCCTTAATAGACTTATACTTTTCCAGATAATACTCTGAACGTTTATATATTTGGATAAGAGCATTTATAAGTACATCTACTTCCTCTTGTGTGTTGTAAACTCCAAAGCTTATACGCACCATACCTGGATGAGGTAAATCATTGTATCTTATTCTTTTTCTTATCTCCTTCTTAGGAATATCTAAAAGCTTTTGAACATAAGGTTGAGCACAGAAACAGCCATTTCTAACTGCAATTCCAAACTCGTAGGATAGGATCGTTGCCACCATTCTATGAGATATGTCCTTTATGTTAAAGGGTATTATACCCAGCCTATCACTACAGTCAGCAGTATTCCCGTATAATTGTATTCCTGGTACGGATTTAAGCTTGTTTAGGGCATATTCTGTAAGAGCTTTTTCTTTTTTTTCTATATTTATCATGCCTATATTATTAAAGGTTTTTATTGCTTCCACTAAAGCTATAACACCAATAACGTTTGGTGTTCCTGCCTCATCTCTCTCTGGTACATCCGCCCACCTTATGTAGTCGTGGGTAACCATTTGGATGGTACCGCCACCTTTATAATCGGGTTCGCCTCGCAAAAAGACCTCCTTTGGACCTATTAGAACACCTATTCCGAAGGGTGCATACATCTTGTGTGCGGAGAAAACTAAATAATCGATATGCTGAGGAGATGAGTCTGGCTTCATGTCCAGCTCGGCATGGGGTACCAGCTGTGCACCATCCACCAATATTTTTGCTCTGTACTTATGGGCTATTTCTGCAATCTCATGTATTGGATTTAAATAACCTGTGACATTGGAGGCACCTGAAACTGCCACAAGCTTGACTCGGTCTTTGTACTCTCTAAGCTTATATTCCAAGCTTTTGAGGGAAAGTCTGCCATTAGAATCTACTGCAATATAACTAACCTCATAATTACTTCTCCAAGGCAGATCGTTTGAGTGATGCTCCATTTCTGTAGAAAAAACTACATTTTTATGGCTGTTGCTGTACAATCTGTTCGAAAGCTTGTTTATTGCTTCAGTGGCGTTTTTTACATAAATAACGGTATTTGTATCTAAATCAGCCTTCACAAAGCTTCCAATAATTTCTCTTGAATTATCATAAAAATCTGATGAATACTGTGATTTATAGCCTGTACCCCTATGAATGGAGGAATACAATGGGGAGAAATTATTAACTGCTTGTAAAACTGATGTGAAAGGCGGAGTGGTAGCGGCATTATCAAAATTTATACCTGTTACATATTCCCCATTTGATAGAGGGATAGGCGTATTTACGCCCACTACCAACCCTCTGTAGTTTATGTTATTATCCATATTATTTCCCCCACCTGCCAAGTTTTTGTATCCATTATTATACTATGCAGAAATGGGAAAAAAGTGACCTGAATGAATCAATATCAAATTTTGTATATTTGTGCTATTATAAAGTATAGAAAAATGCGGAGGTTGATAACATGTTGCGACGTGTGCTTTGTATGCTTTTAGCGATACTATTTATATTTCTGTCATCCTGTGTATCAGAGGTTAATCCTACAGCGGAAGTGGTTAATACCCATGCCCCAAACCCAACGTCAGTAAAGCGTAGCGAGACATTTGAAGCATCAGTCCTGGCTGTAGGTGATATAATGTTTCATTTACCCCAGGTGCAGGAGGCGTATACAGAGCAGGGTTATGATTTTAGCATGTCCTTTGAAAAGGTCAGAACTTTAATAACGCAATCAGATCTTGCAATTGCAAATTTTGAGACAAGCATAAATGAGAGCAAAAAACTCTCGGGTTATCCCCGTTTCAACTCACCTCCTGAGGTTTTGGAGGGCATTAGTAAAACTGGCTTTGACTTGATGGTAACAGCAAACAATCATTGCATGGATACAGGAGTAGAGGGAGCGGAGAACACTATTGAGCTTATAAAAAAGAATGGTATGATACCCCTAGGGACGGGTGATAAGCAATATAAAAGCAGTATAATAGATGTAAATACAATAAAGCTGGGAGTCCTAGCCTACACTACCACCATAAATGGTTTAAAGGCGCCAGAGGGCTTTGTGAGTATGGCAGATGAGGGTCAGATAAAGAAGGATATTGACGCTATAAAGGACAACTGTGATTTTGTTATAGTATATATGCATACTGGTGTAGAGTATGCGAGAGATGTGTCAGAAGAACAGACAAGGCTTTTTAGAGCTGTAGCAGATATGGGAGCAGACTGTGTATTGGGAAGTCACCCTCATGTAGCACAGAGGTCGGAGCTTTATGATACTAGAGGAAAGAAAGTGCTTATAAACTACTCTATGGGGAACTTCCTATCCAATCAAAACGATAAGTATACTGATGTAGGCACGATGACAAAGCTAATAATAAAAAAGCAGAGTGGAGCAACCTACTTAGCGAATTTTGAAATAATACCAACCTATAGATTAAGATTTATAGATACTGATGGAAAGACCAAAAGGAGAATAATACTTGCTTCTGATATAGATGGATACAATCATATTAGTGAGAGAGACAAGCAGTATATTAGAGAAGTAAAGTATGAGGTAACTAAGCTTCTAAACGAGGACGAAGCAGAGTATTTCAACCTGCGAGACTATAACTAGAGCTTGTTTGTGGGGTATAGGAGAGGAAGCAAACGTAATGGATAAGCTAAGCTTTGTTTTATATAAAGGAATAGAATGTAGTATTAAGATAATAAGCTATCCAGGTAAGAATACACAGATAGTTTTTAGAGAAGATAGCTTTGTTATTTACATAAATAAAAATTGCGAAGACAGCAGGAAGTATAGTGAAGTGGCGAAGCACTTGGAGCTGTGGCTGCGAGAAAAAGCAAAAGAGGCTATTGCAGATAGAACTATGGAATACAGCGAGATAATCGGAGTAAGCTATAACAATATAAGAATCAAGGATACAAAATCCAGATGGGGAAGCTGCTCAGGCAGAGGCAATCTAAATTTCAGCTGGAGAATAATAATGACACCTGCTATTGTAATGGATTATATAATCATACATGAGCTTTGTCACTTGAGACATTTGAATCACTCAAAGGAGTATTGGAAAACTGTGGAGCAGTATATGCCTGATTACAGAAGGCATAAGGAATGGTTAAAGATAAATGGTACGAAGCTTCGTATATACTAAAAAATCAGGAAGGCATTTTATTTGCCTTCCTGATTTTTTATTTAAATATTAATCAAAGTATAAATACGATTGCTGTGCGAACTTGGTGTTTTTCCACCATTTCTTAATCCATGGCTGTACATAGTAGTCTAAGCTGAATGCTCCACCTGAGCCGCCCATAAGAGCGATAGCTGCAAATACATACCATAGGATATCCCAGCCTGCTAAGGCAGAAAGGATAAAGTTAGCAACTAGACCTACTGATACTATTGATGCAAAGAAAGTGAATAAGCCAGCAATTAAAGCTAAACCGATTATTATTTCCATTGCAACAACTGATGCTTGGAATAAGAATGCGTTTGGTGCTACAATTGTATCAGTAAACCACTGATATATTGCTGGTGGCTGTGATAATATTGGTGTTACCCAAGTTGTAGCTTGCTCTGCAGCTTCGCCCACTGCTGAAGCCCCTGAAGTTCCTGCTACTTGAACAATCTTAATATTAGCTGGGTTTAACCAACCATCTTTAATTTTATTAATACCTTCTATCAACCAAAGAGCACCAACATACATTCTTAAAAGAACTAACCATGAAGTATGAGTTCTATGTGCTAAATGTCCTCCTACGAAGGCTCTTCTGTTCTTCATGTGGAAGAACTCGTGTAATAAATAGTTCCAGATTAATTTTACACCGCCAACTCCCCAAAGGTAGTGGAGATTTACAAGGTGTTTCATTGCCATTGCAATAAAGCCTGACATTGGAACTCCCATTAATTCTGCTACGCAGTAATGGCTACCAATGGAAACCATGAAGCCATGTGTGTTTAATGCGAGTTTCTTCTTAGCTGTCTTAGTGATATCAGCAGCTATGTTATGTGCAGCACATTCACCAGTTTGTAGAGCTGTTTCAACTATTTGTGGAATTGGCTTACCTTTTATTTCATAGTAAGCATTGTCACCAATTGCATAAACATTTGAGTAATCTATTGACTGCATAAAGTCATTAACTTGAAGTCTGTTCCTCTTACCTTGTGTAAGACCTGTTCCTGGTACAAAGCTATTACCTTGTACGCCGCAAGTCCAAATAAGAGTTTTTGCCTTTATTTCTCTACCGTCCTTAAGCAATATACCTTCTGGTGTAGCTTTTACTATAGCTGCATTTGTAAGAACCTTAACCTTCTTATTTGTCATATACCTAGTTGCTTTTTTTTGAAGACTAGGTCTAAGTATTGGAAGAATGTTTGGCATAGCTTCTACATTGTAGATTGTAACTTCGTTCTCGTTGATGCCATACTTTTGGCAAAGAATCTTTTTTTGTTCAAACAATTCGCCGACAGTTTCAACACCTGTAAAGCCAGCACCTGCAACTATTATTGTGAGAAGCTCTTTTCTCTTCGATATATTTGTTTCAGATTGAGCTTTTTCAAAGAGACCTTCGATATGAGCTCTAATTTTAAGAGCATCCTTTAGTGACCATATTGTGAAGGCATTTTCTTGAACTCCTTCTACTCCAAAGAATGCAGGTTCTGCACCGCAGCCGAGCACTAGATAATCATACTTGTAGCTTCCATTTTCTGAGGTAAGTACTTGTTCTTTGTAATCGATGCTATTTACAGTATCTCTAACGACGTTAACCTTAGTGGCTTTAAATACGCTGTATAAATCTACCATAACACTATCTTTTTCTGTTCTGTGGCCGGCAATTTCATGTAGCTCGGTTAAAAGCGTATGATATGAATTTGAGTTAATTAATGTGATTTCAACGTTTTTGTCCTTTTTGAACTTTTTGTTGAGAACCTTCGCCGCTTCAACCCCAGCATAGCCAGCACCAAGAACAACTATTTTCTTAGTATCAGACACTTGCTTTCACTCCTCGTATAAAAAATTTAAATGATTACAGATAATATTAGATTATTACCATGATAATTATATATCAGAACTAAAAAAAATGCGAGTATATTAATGCAGTAAATGTTGGATATTATTTTAACGAAATTTCGCAGAAAGAATCAGAATAATGTGGGATATGTGGTAAATGAGACCAATTGACGAAATAAAAAAAGAACTAGAAAATGCATATATATTCTAATTCTTTGTATAATTATTAATATTTTATTATTATTCAGCTATTTAATATCTCCATGAATCTCAATAGATGCAGTTTCTACAATTCTATTTTTTTCATCAACAAAAACAATGCTTGGCTTTAGCTTGCGTGCTTCCTCTTCTGTTACTAAGCAGTATGCAATGATTATAACATTATCTCCAGGTTGCACAAGTCTAGCAGCTGCACCATTTAGGCAAATAACTCCACTGTCTGCCTCTCCTTCAATTACATAGGTTTCCAATCTTGCACCATTATGGTTATTAACTATTTGAACCTTTTCTCCGGGTATGATGTTGGAAGCCTCCAGTAAGGTTTTGTCTATAGTTATACTGCCAACGTAGTTGAGATTTGCCTCAGTTACGGTGACACGATGAATTTTCGATTTAAACATATTTAAAAGCATTTTATACCTCCACGCGGATATTATCTATTAATCGTGTTTTTCCAAATTTTACAGCAAGTGCTACTAATATGCTGCCTTTTAAAATAGTTAGATTGTCTAAGGTGACAGCATCAATTACCTCGACATAATCAATAGCAGCCAAAGGCTCATTGTTGATTGAAGCAATCATAAATTTCTTAAGCTCAGCTGCATCCTTACAGCCACTTTTTATCATTTCTCTTGCAGCAAAAAGAGATTTTGACAATATCAACGCTGCTTTTCTTTGCTCTATGGTCAAATATGTGTTTCTTGAGCTCATTGCTAGCCCATCCTCTTCTCTTATAATGGGACATGGAATTATTTCAATATTCATATTTAGATCCTTGACCATTTTTTGTATTACTGCTATTTGCTGTGCATCCTTTTGACCAAAGTATGCCTTGTCAGGCTCTACTATGTTAAAAAGCTTGTTTACTACAGTGGTAACTCCCTTAAAGTGAGTTGGTCTGGAAATTCCACAAAGCACGCTTGTTATTTCCTCTACCTCAACATAGGTAAGATATCTTTCAGGATACATTTCTCCTACAGAAGGATGGAAAATTATATCTGCACCTGCCGTTTCGGACAGTCTCGCATCTCTGTCTAAATCTCTAGGATATGCTTCAAGGTCTTCTCCTACTCCAAACTGAGTAGGATTAACAAATATGCTGACTACAACATAGTCATTTTCCTTTTTGGCTGTCTGTATGAGAGAAAAATGTCCTTGATGCAGATAGCCCATGGTAGGTACAAAGCCTATGGTTTTCCCAACTTTCTTATTGCTTTTTATTATCTCTTTTAATTCTTTTATTGTTTCTACTATTTTCATATTGTACCTCCAGTTAATATAGTTTTGTCAGTATCTCAGCATCTATTGGAAAAGAATGCTCGACCGTTGGAAACTTTTGATTTACAACCTCTGATATATATTGCTGGCAAGCATCCTTAATGGCATTTCCTAGCTGTGCATATTCTTTTACAAACTTGGGCTTAAGGTCAGTATAAATTCCCAGCATATCCTGTGAAACCAAAACTTGACCGTCACAGCCTGCCCCTGCACCAATTCCTATAGTAGGAATCTGTAATCTTTCACTTATGAGTGTTGCAACCTTTTCAGGTACACATTCAAGTACAATGGCAAAAACACCTGCCTGCTGAAGCAGCTCTGCATCTTCAATCATCTTTTTTATTTGTTCTAGGTTGGTGCCTTGTACCTTATAGCCACCAAAAACATTAATAGACTGAGGGGTAAGTCCTAGATGTCCCATTACTGGGATTTGAGCCTTTATTATTGCTTTAACCATATCTATTATGTTTGCTCCACCCTCCAGCTTGACTGCGTTGGCTCCGCCCTCTTGAATCAGTCGTCCTGCATTTCTGATGCTTTCTTCTATGCTGATATGATAGGATAGGAAGGGCATATCTACTACAACCATAGATTTTTTAGTTCCTCTTACTACAGCCTTACAATGATGTATCATATCATCTACCGTAACCTGAAGTGTACTTTCATACCCAAGCATGACCATTCCAAGGGAGTCTCCTACTAGCAAGGAGTCAATGCCTGCTTCGTCTAGGAGCTTTGCTGTAGAGTAATCATAAGCTGTAAGCATTGTTATTTTCTTACCTTCTTTTTTTGCTTTTAAAAAGCTTGTTGCTGTGAATTTATTGATACTCATAAATTTATCTCCTATCTATATGTTTTGTGCTAAACAATTTTCATTCTTCAAATAGCACGAAATCGTTTTCCTCTGTTGATAAATCGCACAAAAAACAGATTTACTTTATGTAAAAACTTTAGTGCGATTTATATATAATATTTGATTATAGCTCTTAGCTTCTCAATTTCTTCATTATCCTTCAGCTTAGCTGTGGAAGCTAGCTCTATAGTTTCTGCTGCCAAATGAGTAAACAAATATAATTGTTCGGGTGAAGTTCTGCTTATAGCATCAAGCTGTCTCGACAATGTTGCTCCATCACCTCTGGAGATTGGTCCCGTCAAAGCATTTTCTGTTCCAAAGGTTAAAATGTTTTGTATAGTGCTGTTTATTAAAGGTAACATAGCTCTAAAGGCTGTTTCTCGGTCGATATCAATGTTTTCCATCAGCTTAAGTCCACTGTGAATTAATGTTACCAGATAATTTGAAACCATACATGCTGAGGCATGATATAGAGTTTTCTGCTCTGGCTTAAGCTTAAAATATTTATTGCCTAAGACCTGGAGAAGGTGTTCAAGCTCAGTCATTTTCTCTTCATCACCCTCTATGCAGAAATAAGAGCTTTTCAAAGCTTCTGCTGCTTTTTCTTTATCTGCAAAGGACAAAAGAGGATGCATAGAATACACATTGCAGCCAAAGGCTTTTAACGGACTTAATATTGTTGAGGGCAGTGCACCGCTTGTATGAATAACCAGTTGGTTTGGCTTTAAGCAGCTATCCTGACAAAGCTGCTGTACAACCCTTTCTATTTCATCATCATTGGTGGTTATAAATATAAGCTCTGAGGCTTCTACCAGCTGTTTCATGGTATTAAAACAATTGCTTTGTGTTAGCAAGGCGGACTGTTGTCTGGATTTTTCAGATCTGCTAAAATATCCTGATATCAAAAATCCATTTGATTTAAGGTACATGCCTAGTGCGGTACCAACCTTGCCAGCACCGATAAAGCCTATGCTCATAAAAAACACTCCCTTCCAGCTCCATAGAAAAGCAGGAAAAGAGTGATGTTTTCACCTTGTAAATCACTATTCTAGTCCCTGTCCCTACGGATCAAAGCAGATTTTGAAAATTTTGGTTATTAAGCGGTGTAACTCCCAATGGATGTCACCCACTTTGATTTTAGCATATGGAATAACGCATTACAATATTTATGATAATAAATATATATAGCTTTCGTTCATTACTTTGTCTCTGGACTGTATTATGATATATTATATATGAAGAAAATTTCTAAAATAAATATTATTAAAGGTGAGTCATATGAAAACATGGGATGGAAAGCGGTACAACAATCTAAACTATAATTTGCGCAATAAATTTGGAGATAAGGTATTTAAAATATCCTTAGATGCAGGTTTTTCGTGTCCTAATAGAGACGGTACAATATCGACAGGGGGTTGCATTTTTTGCAGTGCCAGAGGCTCTGGAGATTTCGCAGGCATTAATAAGGATTTAGTAAAGCAGTTTGAAGAGGTTAAGGCAATGATGCAAAAAAAGTGGAGCTCAGGCAAATACATAGCTTATTTTCAAGCATATACAAACACTTATGCAGATATAAATACTCTTCGGGAGAAATACTATAGCGTTCTAAAGCTTGAGGGTGTGGTAGGAATAGCGATTGCGACGAGACCTGATTGTCTCGAAGAGCCTGTACTTGATTTACTGGAAGAGATAAGCAAGGAAAGTTATCTTTGGGTTGAGCTTGGACTACAGACCATAAATGAAGGAACTGCAAAGCTTATAAATAGAGGCTATGAGCTTGAAACTTATATAAGAGCGGTTAGAGAGTTGAAAAAGAGGAATATTGAAGTAGTCACACATGTGATTCTGGGACTTCCAGGAGAGAAAAAAGCTGATGTACTGGATACAATTGACTTTGTTGCTAATACTGGTACACAGGGGATAAAGCTGCATTTATTACATGTGTTAAAGGACACAAGGCTTATTAAGCTGTATGATGAAGGCTCACTAGCTATAATGAGCAAGGAAGAGTATGTGGATTTGATTGTGGATTGCATACAACGTCTACCAGAAGATATGGTAATTCACAGGATTACAGGGGATGGCCCTAGGGAAACCTTAATAGCTCCCAAATGGAGTCTGAAAAAATGGGAGGTTATTAATGCTATTGAGCATGAACTGATGGAACACAGCACATGGCAGGGCGAAAAATATGTAGAAAACCAAAATATATTAGAATTGTTTGATGTCTAATATTGCCCGGGAAATTCGAGTAAATATTACAAAGCGTACAATATATGTCTATGGAATTACAAATTCAAATATATGTATAATATTTTTGAATATTGACATACTTAAAGGAAGATGTTATAATCATTGCAAATAAATATGTAATGCGTTGAATGGGAATAGTAAGTAAGAAGGATTCTTTCAGAGAGCCGTAAGGAGTTTATACTCCACTGGTGTGATACGGTAGTATCTTATTATTGAACTCACCCGGGAGCAGCTGCCTGAAATTTATGATATTAGGGTAAGACGTTAGCCCGCGTTATAGGGATAGGTGATTATAGTCATCGATAAAGTGGATTTTCGTATGAAAATCAATTTGAGTGGTACCACGGATAATATCTCCGTCTCTTTTTAGAGACGGAGTTTTTTGTTGAATATTTATATTGAAGGGAGTGTATAAAATGTCATATTCAAAGGAAATAGATCGCAAATGGCAGAAGATTTGGGAGGATACTAAATTATATAAGTTTCATCCCGAAAAGGTTGATAAAAAGCTTTATACCTTGGAGATGTTCTCCTATCCATCGGGGGCAAAGCTCCATGCTGGACACTGGTACAATTATGCATTAAGCGACTCATGGGCAAGGATGAAGAAGATGCAGGGCTATGAGATATTTCAGCCTATGGGCTTTGACGCCTTTGGTTTGCCAGCAGAAAACTATGCTATAAAGACAGGTGTTCATCCTCATGACTCCACAATGCAAAACATTGAGACCATGGAAAGACAGCTAAAGGAAATGGGAGCTATGTTTGACTGGGACTATGAGGTTATTACTTGCATACCTGAGTACTATAAATGGACTCAGTGGCTTTTCTTGACGCTTTATAAAAATGGGTTGGCGTACAGAAAGGAAGCACCTGTAAACTGGTGTCCTAAGTGTAACACGGTGTTGGCAAATGAACAGGTAGTAGATGGTCATTGTGAAAGATGTGAGACAGAGGTTACAAAGAAAAACCTGACACAATGGTTTTTTAAGATAACTGATTATGCACAAGAGCTGCTTGATAAGCTAGAGGGACTTGACTGGCCAGAAAAGACAAAAAAAATACAAACCAACTGGATTGGCAGATCTGAAGGTGCAGAAATAGAATTTAAGATAGATGCTACAGATATAAGCTTCAAGGTATTTACCACAAGAGCAGATACTTTGATGGGAGTAACCTATGTTGTGCTTGCACCAGAAAGTGAGCTTGTACAGCAGATTACTAAGGATGAATATAAAAAGGCTGTAGCAGGATATCAGGATGCAACAAAGAAAATTACTGAGATTGACAGGCTTTCCACTTCAAAAGAAAAAACAGGGGTATTTACAGGCTCTTATGCTGTCCATCCAATTACAGGTGAAAAGGTTCAGATATGGATTGCGGATTATGTACTTGGAAGCTATGGTACTGGCTGCGTTATGGCGGTTCCAGCCCATGATGAGAGAGATTTTGAGTTTGCAACAAAGTATAAGCTTCCTATAAAGAGGGTAATTAAGAGCGAAGAAGCTGTAGAGGACACGCTTCCTTTTACAGAATACGGTATATTGGTAAACAGTGGAGAATTTAATGACATAACCTCAACAGAGGGTAAAATCAATATAGTAAAGAAGCTGGAAGCAGATAATAAGGGACAGCTTAAGATAAACTTCAGGCTTAGAGACTGGCTGGTCTCCAGACAAAGATACTGGGGCTCGCCTATTCCTATAATACACTGCGAAAAGTGTGGGGCTGTACCTGTGCCAGAAAAGGATTTGCCAGTATTGCTTCCTTATGATGTAGAGTTTGCACCTGACGGAGAGTCACCTCTTAAAAAGAGTGAAGAATTTATGAACACTACCTGTCCTACTTGCGGAGGAGCTGCAAAGAGAGAACCTGATACTTTGGATACCTTTGTATGTTCATCATGGTACTATTTAAGATATCCAGATAATAAGAATAAAGCTGAGGCATTTGGCAAGGAATGGATAAACAAAATGCTGCCTGTTGACAAGTATATAGGTGGAGCAGAACATGCGGCAATGCACCTGCTATATGCAAGATTTATAACTAAGGCACTACGGGATTCTGGTTATTTAAATTTTGATGAACCGTTTAAATCCCTTGTACATCAAGGTGCCATACTTGGACCTGATGGCTTTAAAATGAGTAAATCAAAAGGGAATGTAATATCTCCGGATATATATATTGATGAATATGGTTCAGATGTTTTTAGAATGTATCTTGCCTTTGGCTTCTCATATATTGAGGGTGGTCCTTGGAGTGATGACGGAATCAAGGCTATGTCGAGGTTTGCTGGCAGGGCGGAAAGAATGGTTGAACGAGTAGAGGAGCTTGCGGGACATACTGGGAAGACTGATTTGAGCAAGAGTGAAAAAGAGTTGAACTATGTTAGAAATCTTGCTATTAAGAGTATTACAAAGGATGCAGAAGAGTTCCAGTTTAATACATCTATAGCCAAATCAATGGAGCTTTTAAATGCTCTTTATAAATACGATGCAGAGGTTGAGAACAAAAATATGCTTCTGTTTAAAGCTGCAATTGAAGACATGATTAAGCTTCTTTCTCCATTTGCACCGCATTTTGCAGAGGAAATGTGGGAGAAGCTTGGAGGAGCCTATTCTATATTTAATGAGAAGTGGCCATCCTGGGATGAAAAAGCTCTTGTTAAGGATGTAGTAGAGATTGCAATTCAAGTAAATGGTAAGGTCAAAGGCAGAATGGAGATTCCATCATCAGCAGAGCAGCAGGAAATTGAGAGCATGGTAATGGAAAATGATGAAGTGAAGCCTATGCTTGAAGGTAAGCAAATAGCAAAAATCATAGTCGTTAAAAACAGATTGGTGAATATTGTAGTAAAATAGGTTAATATATACAAAAACTGCGGCTTTATGGCTGCAGTTTTTGTATATATTAACATTTATGTTTGCTAAATGTCATATATGTGCAATAATATACAGTATATATAGAAAATGGGATATGGCTTATGGAGGATGTTTATGTTTAAAAATCTTGTTATTAAGTGTATTTTATGTGGATTATTAATAATCCACAGTACCATTGGAGTTATTAGTGGAGATGAAATGATTCCGACTAAAAAAAATATATTGCTGCTTAACTCCTATAATAGAGGATATATATGGTCAGATAATATAGTTACAGCTATAGAAGAGGAAATCAAGGAGAGTAATATAACTGCAAATATTGATACTGAATATATGAACGCAAAGCTAATATTTGATGATCAGTATTTTAATAAGCTTTATGTACTATACAAGTATAAGTATTCTAAAATAAAATATGATGTAATAATTGCCAGTGATGATGACGCATTTATGTTCCTGACTAAATTTAGAGACGAGCTGTTCCCAGGAACTCCTATAGTATTTTGTGGTGTTAACAATGAAGGAGCGGACAAGCTCAAGGAGATGCAGAATTACACAGGAATATTAGAGGATACAAGCCTTGATTCCACTATTGAAATGATTCGGGCTGTACATACTGATGCTAGAAGAATACATATAATAACTGATAATACTACTTTAGGTAAGATTATAGTTAATAATGTAATAAAAATATCAACAAAAAATCCTAGTATTGCTTTCACAATGGAGAATACAGACAAGATAGATGATATACTGAATGGTCTAGCAAAGCTTGATGAGCATACTATAGTGCTTTTAGCTCCTTCTTTTGTAAAAGACCACAAAGGGAATTTTCTATCTATAAAGGAAACCACTAAGTTAGTGACTGATAATACAGAAGCACCTGTATATGCAATTGCGGATTTTTATATGGGAAATGGTGTAGTGGGCAGTAAAGTAAATAATTCAAGTTTTCAAGGGGAAACTGCCGCTAAGATGGCACTGGCAATACTAAATGGGAAAAGTATTGAAACACTCCCTGTAGTTTATTATCCAAATAAACAATTTGTATTTGACTATAACGAACTAAAGAAACTTGGCATCGTTCGAGCAAGACTACCTAAAGGAAGTATTATTATCAATAAACCTGTAATCTCATACAATTTTTCAACGGAGGAATTATGGATGCAGTTTTTTATATTTTTATGTATATTAGTCTCTATAAACATTATATTACTAATAAATATAAAAAAGAGAAGAAGGGCTGAAGGAAGATTACGACGGAGCGAAGGTATAGTAAGAGCGACGCTTAATGCAACCGCGAACGGAATTGTAGTGATTAGCTTAGATAAAAAGATAATCGACTGTAACCAGCAATTTTTAACAATGTGGGGGTTCACTCCTGAGATCATAGAAAAGAAGAATTTGACTACGATGTTTAAATATTGTCTGAAACAAGTAAATGAGCCTGTAACTCATTATGAGTGGGTTAAAATGTGCTTTGAGCAAACACAGCCTATTTCTGACATTTTATATTTAAAGGATGACAGAGTATATGAAGTATACTCTGAGATATTAATAATTCAAGGCAAATTACAGGGAAGGGTATGGAGCTTTAAGGATATAACAGCATATAAACAGGTCAAAAATGAGTTGGAAAAAAGTGAAGAACGTTATAGACGTTTGGTGGAGCTTAGCCCAGATGCCATATATATGTTGACTGACGGTAAAATTGTATTTACAAATGAAGCAGGTAAGGAGCTCATAAGAGCACCGCATGATATGGATATAAATGGAAGTTTTGCATTGGATTTTGTATGTGACGAATACAGTGAAAGGGTTAAGAACTGCTTACTGGGAGAAAATAGGAGTATTGTAGATTTCCCATTGATGGAAATGAAGATTAAAAGAATGGATAATACTTTTGTAGATGTTGAAGCTGCAACAACTCAGTTTACGTATAACAGAAAAAAAGCTATTCTTACCTTTGTTAGAGATATTTCAGAAAGAAAAGAAACAGAAGCATTAAAGAGAAGTATTATGGAGAAAACAAAACAGTTAAATGACGCATTGGAATATGATAAGCTTAAGACGGAGTTTTTTGCAAATATATCCCATGAACTAAGAACTCCTATAAATGTTATTTTAGGAACTCAAAAGCTTTTTGGATTATTTTTGCAGGAAGTGGAGCTGGGAAATAAGCAGGAGAAGCTGAACAAGTATATATATATGCTAAGACAGAACTGCTATAGACTTATGAGACTAGTAAACAATCTAATTGATATCACTCGTATTGATGCAGGGTTCTTTAATATAGATTTAAGAAATTATGATATTATAAATATTGTTGAGTGTATAACCTTATCTGTAGTTGAATATGTGGAAGAGAAGGGTATAGAGCTGATTTTTGATACTCAGCTTGAGGAAAAAATAATAGCCTGTGATGCAGACAAAATTGAGAGGATAATGTTGAATCTTCTATCAAATGCCACCAAATTTACAAATAGGGGTGGAGTTATAACGGTATACATCAAGGAAAAATCGGAGAACATTATAATCTCGGTAAGCGATAGTGGTATTGGGATACCAGAGGAAAAGCTTAATGCAGTTTTTGAAAGATTTGTACAAGTTGATAAATCATTTATAAGAAATCATGAAGGAAGCGGTATAGGCTTATCTATAGTAAAATCATTAGTTGACTTACATGGAGGAGGTATAGAGCTAAGAAGCGAATTGGGAAAAGGTACAACCTTTGAAATAAGGCTGCCCATTACTTTGGTTGAAGAAGAAGTGGCAGCTACATCAGAAGTTACCTATCAAAGCTCGGGAGAAAGAATAAATGTGGAGTTCTCGGATATATATTTTGATTAAATAAACATTAGCATGTATGCAGTTCAAGGCATACATGCTTTTTAATTTATGGGAAATGATAAATATACATAGTAGCATTGACATATATAGATAAAAACATTACACTAAATATAGAATACATACCTAGGGTATATTTGCAAACAATCAATGAATGAACATAATACAGAGAATAGATGATGACATATATACTATAGGGGAGTATGAGGTGGAAAGATGAAAAAAACCTTTAAAATAATAGGTATGACCTGAGCATCTTGTGTGAGTGCTGCTGAGAAGGCAGTAAAAAAACTTGACGGAATATCAGAGCTAAGTATTAACCTAGCAACTGAGATAATGATTGTAAGCTACGATGAAAACAAGTTAAGTGAAGTGGATATTATTGGAGCAGTAGAAAAAGCTGGATATCAAGCTGAGGAATTGACTGAAACCAAGGAGGTTAATATACCAATACAAGGGATGACTTGTGCAGCTTGTGCCAAGGCAATCGAAAGGACGGTAGGCAAGCTAAGTGGGATAGAGAGCGTGAGTGTAAATCTTGCCACAGAAAAAGCAAATATCAAATATAATTCTAAGACTCTAAGACTTTCAGAGATTAAACAGGCTATTAGCAAGGCAGGCTATAAGGCTTTAGAAATTGAGAGCACCAACCGTGTGGATGAAGATAAACAAAGAAAAGAAAAAGAAATAAGAACTCTGTGGACAAAGTTTATTATATCTGCAATTTTCTCTATTCCATTGCTGTATATAGCAATGGCACCAATGATTTCCTGGTGGAACTTCCCTATTCCAGGCTGGCTTGAGCCTATGAAGTACCCTCTAACTTATGCTATAACAGAAATATTACTGGTCATACCAGTAATTATGGCGGGCAATAAATTCTACACAGTCGGGTTTAGGGCTTTAGTCAGAAGAAGTCCTAATATGGATTCTTTGGTCGCAATGGGTACATTTTCTGCAATACTATACAGCTTGTATTCCACTTATAGAATCTCAGTAGGGGATCATATGTATGTAGAGAGTTTATACTTTGAAACAGCAGGGATAATAATCACATTGATATTGTTAGGAAAGTCTCTTGAAGCAGTATCTAAGGGCAGAACCTCGGAGGCAATAAAGAAGCTAATGGGGCTTACTCCGAAGACAGCTATAGTAATACAGAACGAAAAGGAGATTGAGATACCAATTGAAGAGGTTGAGGTAGGCGATATAATACTGGTTAAGCCAGGTGAAAAGATACCTGTAGACGGAGAAGTCATAGAAGGCGTAACTTCTATAGACGAGTCAATGCTGACAGGAGAAAGCATGCCAGTTGAGAAAAAAGTTGGAGACAAGGTCATAGGTGCCAGCATAAACAAAAACGGTTCTATAAGGTTTAAAGCAACCAAGGTAGGCAGTGATACAGCGTTGGCACAGATTATTAAGCTGGTAGAGGATGCACAGGGTTCAAAGGCTCCTATTGCACAGATGGCTGATATCGTGTCAGGTTACTTTGTGCCTACAGTATTTGCTATAGCACTGATATCAGCATTAGTATGGCTGCTTGCAGGGCAGACTGTAGTATTTGCTCTTACAATATTCATCGCAGTTCTAGTTATTGCTTGCCCTTGTGCATTGGGTCTAGCCACTCCAACTGCTATAATGGTTGGAACAGGCAAGGGTGCAGAGTATGGGGTACTGATAAAGGGTGGAGAGGCTTTAGAGAGCACTCATAAGATAAAGACAATTGTGTTTGATAAAACTGGCACAATTACAGAAGGAAGACCGGAAGTAACAGACATTGCTACGACAGAGATAATAGATAAGGATTTATTGTTACAGCTTGCTGCATCAGCTGAAAAGGGTTCGGAACATCCTTTGGGAGAAGCTATAGTGAGAGGAGCAGAAAAACAAGGTATGGAGATTTTGAAGCTGGAAAGCTTCAATGCTATTCCTGGATATGGTATCGAGGTTACTATAGATAGCAAGCAAATATTACTAGGAAACAGAAAGCTTATGCAAGATAGGGAAATTAGCTTGGAGCTGCTGGAAAATCAATCGGATAAGCTGGCATCAGAAGGCAAGACACCTATGTATATAGCTATAGATAATAAGCTTGCTGGTATAATTGCAGTAGCAGATATAGTTAAGGAAAGCAGTGCCAAAGCTATAAAAAAGCTGCATGAAATGGGTATAGAGGTTGCTATGATAACCGGAGACAACAGAAGAACAGCAGAGGCAATTGCAAAACAGGTAGGAATAGACAGAGTCCTTGCGGAAGTGCTGCCCCAAGACAAAGCCAATGAAATAAAGAAGCTGCAGGCAGAAGGTAAGAAGGTGGCTATGGTAGGAGATGGTATAAATGATGCACCTGCTTTGGCACAAGCTGATATAGGGATTGCTATAGGTTCAGGTACAGACGTTGCAATGGAATCAGCAGATATAGTGCTGATGAGAAGTGACCTTATGGATGTTCCTACAGCCATACAGCTAAGCAAAAGCACAATCAGAAATATTAAGCAGAATCTGTTCTGGGCATTTGGTTACAACGTTGCAGGAATTCCAATAGCGGCAGGTGTATTGTACGCGCTAGGCGGACCATTGCTAAACCCTGTTTATGCAGCAGCGGCAATGTCTCTCAGCTCAGTATCGGTATTGACTAATGCATTAAGACTCAAAGGCTTTAAGCCTTATAAATAAATGGAGGTATGAAAAATGAAGGTACAAATATTTATCGAAGGAATGACATGCGGACATTGTTCTGCACGTGTTGAAAAAGCATTGAAGGCAGTTGACGGAATTGCTGATGCAAAGGTAGATTTGGCTAATAAGAATGCTACTGTAGAATTATCTAGCAATGTTGATGACAGTGTTTTGAAGGAAGCTGTAGAAGATGCAGGCTATGATGTAACAGACATCAAGAGAATATAGTAGCTAATAACTTGAAGGGTAGTGGAGTTATGTCGGAAGAAAGCATGAAAAATACAGACTGCTGTAGTCCTCTTGACAATTGCCTTGAAACAGATAATTGTCCGGAAGGCTGTAGCGATAGAAGTGTAGCTCGCTCGCAAAAGATGAAAACATCTCTTGTATCCCGATTAAACCGTATTGAAGGTCAAGTTAGGGGTATAAAGGGAATGATAGACAAGGACATATATTGTGATGATGTATTAAATCAGATAGCAGCAGTACAGTCTGCCATGAAATCGGTAAGCAGACTGCTTTTAGAAAGTCATATGAAAAGCTGTTTGATAAAAAGGATACAAGCAGGGGAAACCGAAGTAGTAGATGAGCTATTAGTAACTATTGAAAAAATGATGAAATAACAATGAAAAATCCTTTCTGAGAAGAAGCTTTAGGGCTTCTTTCTTTATATATCCCAACTATTGACAACTGAGTTAATAAGTGCTATATTTAAAGTAAAAATATAGACAATAAGTATAATATATATAGATTAGGGAAAAACGTGTAATAGGTTAATTAACATTTGCTATATGAACATACTTTAACTATAGAGATGAAAGATAATATTGCTATTATTTGTACATATAGAAAGGAGCATGTTATATGGGAGACAAAAGTATAAAGCCAGCACCGTGGATTTCTTATCGAAATTATTTCTTTGATACACAGGAAAGTCGGAGTATTATTTCAAATGAAAAAGCTCATACTTTTTTGCTGCTGGAAGGAGAAGCCGCAAGTATATTTGCAAAGCTGACCTCTGGATGCAGCTATGGGGAGTTTCGGGAATATGCCGAAGAAATCGGGGTATCAGAAGAACTGGAAGACTTCGTAGCACAACTTTTCCAAGAGGGACTGCTGATTATAGATGATGTTTATTTTATACCAGGGCAAGCCCAAAATGACGATTTAGACACAGCTTACTCTGGACAAGCTATAAAAAGTGATGAATATGAAGAATTCATCAGAGATATGAATAAATGGGCATGGAGTAAAGGACTGTTTCTGTCGGCACATTGGGATATGACCTACAATTGTAATGAAAATTGTATTCATTGCTATAACAGGTGTTTCAACACAAATCAAAACAATTCTAAAGAGCTTACTACTGAGGAAGCCTTTGTAATGATTGACGATATGTTTGAAGCAGGAGTATTTATTCTTACTTTGAGCGGTGGAGAAGCCGCACTCAGACAGGATTATTTTGATATACTAGGCTATGCACGCAGCAAGAGAATGTGTGTGCAGCTGTTGTCTAATGGACTGATTTGGGATGCAGACTTTTCAAAAAAAGTGGCTTCCTACTGGCCTAATATGGTAGGAATAAGCATCTACAGTGCAAATCCTGTACTGCATGATGAAGTTACTAGGGTACCAGGCTCCTTTGAAGCCTCTGTGGCCGCCTTAAAATATTTGAAGGAAGCTGGGATTCAAACAGAACTCAGAAGCGTACAACTGAGAGAGACTTTGAAGGGCTATGAAAATACAAAAAAACTAGCCGTTGAGCTTGGAATTAAGTCAGTTCTTGCTATATCGATAATGCCTGCACTGGACGGTAATCTTCAGCCTGTAGAGCAGTCCGCGAATGTTTTTAACGAGTTGGTGGTTCTTGCTGCTACAGAAGGCACACCGCTGTCTGTAAAATATATAAAGAATGCCTTTGATGAATCGGGAAAGCCGAAGGATATGGAGCGTTCTGTGTGTGCTGCTGGAAAGCACTCACTTCATTTTGATCCAACTGGAAATATTAATCCATGTGTAGCCATTCCTATAGTAATGGGAAATATAAAGGACGTAAACCTGAAAAAATTTTGGTTGGACTCTTTAGATTTAAAATATATACGCAATATCAGGCTTAAGGATATAGAGCCATGTGGTACAGAAGCTTACTGTAAATATTGTATGAAAGTTTGCCCAGGAAGTAGTTTTCTGGAAAAAGGCAGTTTTTTTACTGCCCCTGAGGTCAGCTGTTTGGAGGCAAAAGCGAGAAAGATGGCCGCTGAACTTTTATCCCAAGGGCTCAGTAGGGATGAAATATGCACAACGCTGGATATCCCAGTGGAGTTCGGTTATATTTAGAAGCTATAAATAGAATTATTTATAGATATTATATAAATAGAGGAGGTGTAGTAATGAAAAAGCTTATAATATCAAGAAAAGTAGAAAGCTTAGATTCTAACAAAACGAAGTTTGAAAATTATGTTACCTATACCATTGATTGTGAACTATATCCTTTTAGAACTACAATTTGTGATTAGTGAGAAATTAGACAGTGTGACTAATATTTTTTGACACAAAAGCTCCGTATTCATAGCCTTGTGAATTATTATTCTAAAGCTTGAATTATGGAGCTTTTTCTTTCTTTTTGTATATTTTGTGTGTCACTTTTTCTTGTACCTTAATACTCTGTATTAGGCGGTTTTTTTGCCAAAAAGAGTGTTGGAGGGAACACTGTGACACCATACAAAGCAGTATCAATACTAAAGGAGAGGCTTTGGGGAGGACAAAAGCTAAAGCAATATAATAAGGAATTCGCAAAGGGCAGAATAGGCGAGAGCTGGGAAACTGACATAGACACTATGCCTGTGCTTATAAAGCTTATTGATGCCATGGAAATATTATCGGTACAAGTGCATCCTGATGATCATAAAGCCCTTCTTTTTGAAGCACAGCCAAGAGGCAAGACAGAGGCATGGATAGTATTAGATTGCGAAGAAGACTCAAAAATCGTGGCAGGTCTAAAGATAGGAACGGATTGTAGGCAGTTAAGCAGAGCATTAGCGGAGGGAAATGCACAAAACCTTCTTAATATTATAAATGTAAAAAAAGGAGACTGCATATACATACCTGCAGGCACTGTACACAGCTTGGGAAAGGGCATAGTAGTTTATGAGGTGCAGCAGCCTTCTGACTTGACTTATCGTTTATATGATTGGAATAGGATGGATGAAAAGGGACATAGCAGGGAGCTTCATATAGAAAAGGCTTTGAGCTGTATTGATTTTGACGCATCAAAGGTAGAGGTTACAAACCTATATCAACAAGACCTTTGCAGAGGTTATAAGAATCCAGTGTTTCAGAGCGATTATTTTAATACCTTTTATATACAGCTAACTCAAGCTCAAAATTGGAGCTTTAAAAATAAATGCTTTACTGCGTTGACTTTGATATCTGGAGAAGCTTGGATAAGTGATGGAGATAAAAAAGAGCCTATGAAGAAGGGCG
The DNA here is from genome assembly GCA_049684915.1 of Lutisporaceae bacterium. Classification (GTDB taxonomy): domain Bacteria; phylum Bacillota; class Clostridia; order Lutisporales; family Lutisporaceae; genus GWB2-37-7. The sequence continues at coordinate 24,848 of JBAVGO010000195.1, forward strand.
ATACATGGATAATACCTGATATGTTTAGAGCTATGATTAATATTACTGCCAAGGAAGCTTCAGAAATAATTCTTACAGAGCATGAGTAATATTAATATTTATTTACAAAGTGGTTACAAAAAGATTAAAAATAACTTGAATTATAATAAATCGTTGACATGTATATGGTTAAAGTGATAGGATTTTCTTACAAAGTTTACTAAGCTCACACATTGGTTTTTCAAATACAGATAATGGTCTGTAGTGAAAGGAGTGACGCTATGATTACTCATATTAACTTGGATAACGGACAAAATCAATTTAACGTAATTGATAAGTTTTTTAAGAAGGATTATAAAATCAAATACAATAAAAAGCTTTCAGGTAAGATAAGGTTATACATCAGTGAGAGAAACTCAATAAAAGATTTAAGCGGCATAGTAACTCTATATAAGAAGGAATTGCATTAATGAATATTAAAGCCCCTGGTTTACATCAGGGGCTTATACTATGGGAGATATTAATAAATGTGGAGGTGGGTAAATGGCTGCGAAGAACCATCCTGCTTATAAAGAAGAACTAAAAAGACTGGACTATACCTTAGACTATGTAGAGGAAAACCTTAATGCTATGACAGAACGTAAATCTGGCTTAGATAAGGACATAGAACAAGGTAAAAAGCATTACAGCTCAGATAATAGTCAGATGTATATAGACTTAATGATTGGGTCTATGCTACAGGACAGAGCTGATATCAAGCTAAGGAATCTAATAACTGCTAGGGGTAAGCCTTACTTTGCCAGAGTAGATTTCAAGGAAAACGAAAAACTTGATAATGAGAAGCTATATATTGGCAAAATGGCACTTATCAGAGAAGAAAATCAGGAGCTAATAATCGTTGACTGGCGTGCCCCGGTAGCGAATCTTTACTACGAAGAGCGCTTAGGGGATGCACATTATAGCAGTCCAGACGGCAATATAGAAGGGCAGCTTCAGTTGAAGCGGCAATTTGTCATAAATAAAGGAAAGCTAGAGGAGATATTTGATATTGACATTACCACCAATGATGAGTTTCTTCAAGCGTCCCTAGGTTCAAGTGCTGATAACAGGTTAAAGGAAATAGTATCCACCATACAAGCAGAGCAAAACAGAGTTATAAGGGCGGATATGTGGAAGCCTTTAATAGTGCAGGGTGCTGCCGGTGGGGGTAAGACTACCATAGCCTTACATAGAATCGCATATCTGATATACACTCACGAAAAGAGCTTTAAACCAGAGAACTTTATGATATTAGCTCCAAGTAAGCTCTTCCTTAACTACATTTCTGATGTACTTCCTGAATTGGGAGTAGAGAAGACAAAGCAAACCACCTACGAGGAATTCGCGTTTAATGTAATCGGTCAGAAGTTCAAGGTAAACGATCCAAACCAAAAGCTTATACAGTTTGTAGAAATGAACAAGACAGAGGCACAGCAGCTGTATAACAAACGGTTAAGAGCACAGTCAGAGCTTAAGTGTTCCATGATTTTCAAGGGAATAATTGACCAATACATAGAAACTATAGAGAGCAATTTTATACCCAAGGAGGATTTCACTCTAGGGGGAAGAGTAATATTAAAGTATGAGGACATCAACAGACTTTTCATCAAGGAATATTATAGGCACCCAATTGTAAAGAGAATAGATGAAATAAAAAAGCATCTGCAAAATCGATTAAAGGCTTATAAGGAGCACTTAGCAGAGGATGTACAAGGCAAATGCGATAGGTATATTGTAAAGGTGAAGCACGAAATGGAGCCTAGTGATAAGAGACAGCAGCTGATTATAAGAGCTATTGACAAGAAAAACGAGGTAATAGGCAAGCTTCAGGAATATTCTAAGACAGCAGTCAAGAACTATATAGCCAAGATATCTAAGACGAACCCTCTACAGTATTACAAGGACTTTTTAACAGACGAGGATTTGTATCGTGCTTTAATCTCTGATAAAACTGATGAAGAAACAGCAAGCTTTCTTAGAAGCTATACCTTAGAGGTGTTGAAGTCTGACACTGTTGATCTGGAGGATATAGCACCTATAATGTATCTGAAATTCAAAATTTACGGAGTGGATGAGAAGATACCCGTAAGACACATCGTAATAGACGAGGCACAAGATTTTAGCGTGTTTCAGATATATACACTAAAGCACATAATAAAGGACAGCTCTTTTACCATACTTGGGGACTTGTCTCAGGGAATCCACTCCTACAGAGGTATCAAGGATTGGAAGGAGCTAAATAATCATGTGTTTGAGACAAAAAGCGAAATGCTGACACTGGAACAGAGCTATCGTACCTCCGTTGAGATAATGGAAGCTGCAAATAAGGTAATAGCAACGCTAAAGGATGAAAAGCTCACACCTGCAAAGCCTGTAATAAGGCATGGAGAAAAGGTGCAAGTAATTAAGCTGGAAACGAAGAAGGAAATTGCTGAGGATATATCAGCAAAAGTAAAAGAGATAAGGAAGCAAAACTTTAAATCCATAGCAATTATTTGCAAAACAGCAAAAGAGTGTGAGGAAATGCACTCGTATTTCAAAAAAGGCAAAGAAAGTCCTTATGTCATAACTGGCAAGGAAAAGGAATACAAAAGCGGACTTTTGATTGTACCCTCTTATCTTGCCAAGGGCTTAGAATTTGATGCAGTATTTGTGGTAGACGTTTCTGCAGAGAATTATAAAACCTCGGAGCTAGATACTAAGCTTCTGTATGTGGCACTGACTAGACCCTTGCATAAGCTGTATATTTACTATATAGGAGAGGCATCACAGCTACTGGCTGATGTTTAATCGACTCAAGCATAACAATAGATATTTTAAAGATGTGCTGCAATTGCACATCTTTATTTTGCATTATTGATAAACAAGGAGCGGTATAGTAAAATATAAATACCTTTTACAAAAATTTGAGCGTTTTTATAAACTTATACAAAGAGCTATAAGTTAAAGTATAATATCAATTAAGGAGAGGTTTTATGGATGTTTTTGAAGGAAATATAAAGAATATGAATTTAGGGGCTATAACCTTATTAGATATATTAGGCTGGAAGGGTATATGGCAAAGAAAGAGTAACGCGGTTGAAGATCTACTGCACATGCTAAATGGTATTGATAAGAAAATTGAGGCTCTATTAAAAAAAGATAAAATAAAGAATCATGAGAATACTTTTAAAAATTTAAAAATAGAAGTAAAAAGTATTTCTGATACAATTGCCCTAGTAACTTATGGTGATTGTAATCCTTGTTTAGAATTTCATGCTATTATGTCAAATCTTATAATTACCACTTCGATAAGGAAAGGAATACCTGTAAGAGGTGCTACATGTTATGGATATTTTACTACTCAAAACAATATAATGGTTGGCCCTGCTGTGGACGAGGTAGCTTCATGGTATGAGCAGGCAGATTGGATTGGTGTTATATTGACACCTTCGGCTTTATTTCAAATTGATATGGAGAAATTTACTCATAAAAAAAGGTTAAAACTTTATAATGCGCCAATAAAACAGTATGGTAGATTTGAAACCTATTGTTGTAATTGGCCATATGTATGGGATTTTAATAAATATGATAAGAGTGAACTTTTAAAACTATTTTTAGAGATGGGGCCTATTACACCTAATATATTTCAAAAATTTGCAAATACAATCGATTTCTATGATAAATTCTTGGATTTAGAAAAAGAATTAACGGAACAACTTACAGCAGCAACTAGAGCTGACTAGGAGTGTTTGGAGAGTGAGGTTTTATGAAATTTATTTTATTATTCGGACCACAAGCTGTTGGTAAAATGACAGTGGGACAAGAACTAGAAAAAATAACTGGATTGAAGCTTTTTCATAATCATATGACTATTGAACTAGTTTCTCCGTTTTTTAATTATGGAACTGAAACAGGAAAAAGATTAGTTGGCTTATTTCGTCGAGAAATATTTGAAGCAGTATCAAAGAGTGACTTAGATGGTATAATTTTTACTTATGTATGGGCCTTTGATGATCAACATGATTGGGATTATGTTGATAAGGTTTGTGAGCTTTTTGAAGCAAGGGGTGCGACTACATATTTTGTAGAGCTTGAAGCGGATTTTGAAGAAAGAATTGAACGCAACAAAAGTCCGCATAGACTTGAACAAAAGCCGACAAAAAGAAATATTGAGCGTTCGGAGCAGGATTTGAGAAGCACAATGGAAAAATACAGATTAAACTCTAGTGCTGGAGAAATCAAAAGAGAAAACTATATTAGAATAAATAATACGAAATTGAGTCCAGAGGAAGTTGCAAAAATTATAAAAGATAGGTTTCAATTATAAGGAGGTAACTTTGTGACAGGAAAGAAAATACTTATTGGCATTATTGCAGTATGTGTTATTGCTATACTAGTAGTATTTAACCCTTTAAAAAAAGATATATGGGATGTAAATGCCAAAGGGTTGAAAGATTCATTTAATATTATAAGCGGGAATGCAGTTATTGATGATTTATCTCAATTTACGTCCTTTGAATGGGATACACTTTATAGCTTTACACCGTATACATCTAAAGAAAAGATTTACGAAACAATTGGATATAAGTGGGATAATATAAGTGAAACTGTCAATGAGGGCATGAATCAAATAGTATTCGTTAAGGATGACGAGGTTGTATGCTACATATATGGTTATCCTGAAAATGCAAAAATAGGATTTGACTTCGGACAATATGAGGGAAGCTATATAAAGCTTACGGCGGATCAAATATTATCTTTTGAAATGATAGTTACAAAGGACGGGGTAAGGTATTTAAAATATATTAAATAATTTTTGGGAATATGCAGGCATACAAAGTAGTATTAATAAGGCTTATGAAAGACTAGTTGGAATTTATTCTGACTAGTCTTTTTTGTTAACACACTCAGCTGGGGAATTCGTCATGATACGAAAAGAAAAATATTTATAAAGAATAAAATACAAAGTGGTAATAAAAGGGGACAAATTATCATAGGTATAAGTGAAAATCTAATATTAGATAGGCTTTTGTTTTAGTTAGCTACTTATCAACATGAGTTGGAGCAATATACAGAAGGGAGGAGCTAGAGGCATACAAAACTAAGGTTAATTCTATTAATTTTATAAAAAAAGAAAAACACAGCAATCCGAAGCTCTTATATGCTATCGCTTTACTGTGTTAATAGGAGGTATTTTATGAGTAATCAAATTTTTATGTCATCAGGTCTGAAAGTGGATTCACTAATATTTAATGAATTGGTTGAGAAAACAACTCAAATTATGAAAATGTCAATCATACAATCCATAACAAATGAAAGCAACCCTAGAAAATATGTAATAAAGTCAGCAGGGTCTAAGTTTAACAACATAAATATAAATCATGGTAAAACAGTAGGAGCGGTAGTTGCTAATAGATTTAGGAAGATGACTCCTAAGGCACGAAATATTGTAATGCGAAATATAAGAGGTTTAAAGTCTGTTGAACCGAAGCTCATAGATAAGATAACATCCTCGGGATTAAATGTAGTAAATGGGAATAGCATACTTAATCAGATTGATATAAAAAGAGAATTCGCATTTTTATCCACTAAAGACAAACTTGCACAGTTGTATGATGAAATGAAGGATTTTCTAGATAGGTATAATCATGGCGGTCATGGAGGCTATGATCCAGGAAACTCAACTGAACCAACTGAGCCAGCTGAACCAACCGAACCAGACGAATCTACACCACCGGTTATACTCAATCACGGTTTGAAGCTTAAGCTTCATAATGTTAAGTGTATAGATGAAACTAGCCCAGAATGGATTGGTTCTGACGAAATAAGCATGGGTGGCGTGACTTTAAATGATAAAAATGTTGAAGAGAGTATAAGTGAATTTGAAGTGTATAATGATTTTGATGATAATGATGTCAAGTCATATAACCCTCCTAGAGTTTTAAGGCAATTTAATCTAGATGCTACCTACCCAAAAACTTTTTCTGCATTTGTTGTGTTAGCAGAGAAAGATGATGGTGGCTTCAGTAACTTCATTGCAGAGCTTTACAAATCCATAAAGAATGAGCTTCAGATAATCATTGCTGCATTGGGAGTTGCGGCAGGGGCTGCAATTGGTGGCGAGATAGGCGGTACTATAGGAGCTGCTGTAGGTGGACCAATAGGTACAATTATAGGGATAGCAGTAGGAGCTATACTTGGAGCTTTAATAGGATGGATAATTAATGCACTCTCGGATGATATATTTCCTACTCAAATGGCTATGGTAGCATTACCTTCAGGCGATGCTGCATTTAATAACGGAAGCTTAGAATCACCTGTTATGAGTCTTTTCTTTGAAGCTCATGATGGAAAATATGAAGTGCGTTATAACTGGGAAATAGTAAGATAATATTTACACTCCCAATACATATTTTAGACAGTAAGAGCCTAAACTGCACAACGCAATTTAGGCTCTTGATTTTATTTGTTTAACAGTTCTTCTAGCTTCTCTTTTATGTATTCTTTAATTTCTGTATCTCCGATAAAGGTCATAGATTCATCCATAAGGTCAGGCTTCACTCTGAAAAAGTTGATTACAAGCTTGTTTCCTTTGATGAAATATTCATCAAGATGCAGAGGTGCAAATATTACTTCAAGCTCTTCAGCTTTTGTAGCTGGATATTTTGAGTTTAATCCTGCTAGTGATGAATCCAAGTTTAGTTTTTTTACAGGGGTTATCATTGCACCTGTATAGCTTAAGTCCTCCATCATCCAAAGATTATTGTTATAGAAACGACCTTCTTTCTGGTTGTTTCTTGAGAAAACTTCTCTGTTTTTTATGGCACTAAGTGCCCTTCTTACGGATTCTTCGTTGAACTCGTCGTCATAGGCAATTGAAAAGCTTGGCATAGCTGCAATATCATAAATATATGACTCTGATAAGTTTTCTCTATCATTTACTGCCTGCCAAAAATAAAGCATCGCCTCAATTGACTCTAAATTAACTTTTATTCTATTAAGCATAATAGTACTCCCTTCAAAAATTATCCCATATACATCCAAACATATTATAACATTAATTTTTATTATTATGAAGGATGGATAATATTTAAGTCTTTTTTTATATGGAAATGTTTATAGGATTATCATATAATTTAAGGTAGGGCAGTGAAGAGAATATACTTTGAAGCTTATACAATTTTGGGTATAATATTTATTGTGATATACTTTAGCGGGAGTATAGAAGATGGAAAGGAGATATTAAGTTATGAGAAAAAATAAGTGGATAATAGCCACAATTGTAGTTTTGTTGATTTTAGGAGCAACAGCTATATTTTATGCAGCTGTGTTTAGGGGTAATCAGAGCGAGGATTATACAAGCTTTGCAGAGGATTTAACACTTCCTGATGGGATTACAATGATTGACAAGATTGACAAACCTCTAGTTGCTGGAAGCAAGCTAAGAGAGGGTGAAATTGAAATTTATGATGAGATAGTTGTAAAAACTATAGTTTTGGAGATTAAGAAGTCATCCTTAGAGAAAGCAACAAAACGTGACAAACAAAACATAGCTGAAGCAGATAGGGCATTCTCAATAGGAACTATATATAAAGAAACACCGATATCTGGAAAGCTTGGTACAATTGAAGTTCTAAATGATGGAAGCTTTATAACTTCTAAATATGTCAATGGTAAAGAGCAATTTGTAAGAGGCAAGTTTGGTAAATATACAATGGATTATTTTACTGGACTCTATACACTTAGATAAAATCAAAATAATCGGGATTATAACCGATTATTTTGATTTTAAACCGATATAAATAAGGTTTCAGGAGAAAACATGAGTACTTTATGCATATATAAATGTCCCGTTTGCAATAAAGCCTTAATACAAAATGGTAAAGCTTATCAATGCAGTCAAAAGCATAGCTATGATATTTCAAAGTATGGATATGTAAATCTGCTGTTGGCAAACCAAATGAATAGCAAGGAGCCTGGTGACAACAAGGAAATGATGACAGCAAGGCACAGCTTTTTAGACAGAGGATATTTCGAACAACTCTCTAATAACATAAATTCAATTGTGACACAGCATTTAAAGGCGTGTGATAGACAATATACAGTTTTTGATGTAGGCTGTGGCGAGGGCTATTATACTAACAAGCTTCATAAAGCCTTAGAAGGCTGTTTGAATGTTGAAATGTACGGTATGGATATTTCTAGAGAAGCGGTTAGACTGGCAGCGAAGAGAAATAGGAGTATAAGCTTATGCGTCGGAAGTGTTTCCAATCTTCCGTTATTGCCTCATAGCGTTGATTGCATTGTAAATGTATTTGCACCGTTTAAAGAAGAGGAATTTAGCAGAGTGCTTAAGAATAAGGGCATAGTGGTAAAGGTGACCCCTGGAGCAGAGCATTTGTTTGGACTTAAGGAGGCATTGTATGACAATCCTTATCTAAATGATGAAAATATACCGAAGGTCAGTAGCTTGGAAGCTGTGGAAAGTATAAATATCAAATACGACATACAAATTGAGGATTCTCAAGATATAATCAATCTTTTGAAAATGACTCCATATTACTGGAACACAAATATATCTAGGGTACAGGAATTTACACAACAAGTGTCTAAGCTGGATACTACCTTGGATTTTGTAATAACAGTTTTTAAGAAAAACAAAGGAGAAATTTTTATATGCTGAAAATATACATAGTAAGACATGGACAGACTGAGTTTAACGTACAAAAACGTTTGCAGGGCAGAATGGATTCACCCTTGACAGAGAAAGGCAGAGAAAACGCTTCTGCACTGGGACTACATCTTTTTGATATAGATTTTGAGTTGGTATTGGCAAGTCCCAGCAAACGAGCACAAACAACAGCCGAGCTTATATGCAGGGGGCGGGATATAGGCATACAAACAGAGAATGATATGAGAGAAATTAATCTATCACACTGGGAAGGCAAACTCAATGAAGAGCTTATTGCGGAATACCCTGAAGAAAGTGATATATTTTGGAACAAACCCCATCTTTATAAGCCTGTAGAAGGTGACAGCTATTATGATGTACAGGAAAGGGCAGTAAACGTCATAAAGCGGCTGATAGAACAATATGAGAGCGGCAATATTCTTATCGTTACTCATACTGTTGTAATAAAGGCAATAGTGGCATATTTCAAGGGATCTACCATGGATAAGCTATGGGAACCTCCGTATATATTAGATACATGTATTAGCATTTTAGAAGCAGACAAGGATGGGGTAAAGGTGATTTCTGTAGGAGAAACTCCACACATAATATAGCGTCACTAAGAATGTATAATAAGTGAAGACAGCAATAAATAATACTATTACTGATTAAGTAAGAAAAGGGTGACTTGCATGAAAATAGAGTTTAACTTAACTAAGGAAGATTATATAGCCTTTAATATTCATCATATTGATAATTCTCCAACTATTAAACGTTCACTTTTAATACAAAGATATGGAGTATCACTTATTTTTTTAATAGTTCCTTTTATCTTTTCTCGTATGTCAGGAGTTCCATGGATGCTTTCCCTCGCAGTATACGGTGTTATATTCTTAGCATGGATTACTTACTATCCAAAATACTTTATGTATGTAACCAAGAAAAGAGTGATAAGGTTAATCGAGGAAGGTGATAATTCAGATATACTTGGTACATATAGCGTAACTCTTACTGAAGAAGGTGTAGAGCAGACAAGCAATTCGGAAGAATCAAAATCCTCATGGAATGCAATACAGAGGATTGAAGAAACTCCAGACTATTTTTACATATATATTAGTGCTATAAATGCCTATTTAGTTCCCATTAGAGCTTTTGGAGGCATAACAGAAAAAGCAGTGTTCATGCAGATATTAAGAGAAAAAGGCAAGTTATAATAATGCTTACAAATAGAGGAATAACCGTCTATATGTCGAATAAAAATAATTTGGTTATACAGTTTCATACAAAAGGAAAGGTGGTATTTACGTGGAAAGCAAACAAAGACTAAATCTAACAAAGTCAATTCAGATGTTTGAAGAAGCACAAAGGCTTTCACCGGGAGGACTAATGGGTATCAGACGTCCTTATAATTTTATTCCGGGAGAATATCCAATTTTTATAGAAAGAGGATATGACGGACATATTGTTGACGTTGATGGTAATGATTACATAGATATGTTATGTGCATATGGTCCAATCATACTCGGCTATAACGAGCCTGAGATTAATCAGGAAGTTATAAAGCAAATGGAAAAGGGCTTCTGTTTCTCACTGGTACAGGATATACAAAATACTTTATCACAAAAGCTTGTTGATCTCATTCCATCAGCTGAGATGGTAGTGCTTTGCAAGACAGGCTCTGACGCAACAACTATAGCTACGCGTGTTGCAAGAGCATACAATGATAAGGACAAAATACTACGATGCGGCTATCACGGTTGGCATGATTGGTGCGTAGAGGTAAAGGGTGGCGTTCCAAAGCAGATTTCAGATCTTACAATTGAGTTTGAATACGGTAATCTTGACGTATTGGAAGAAGTATTAAAACTACATGCTCATGAAGCTGCTTGCATAATTATAACACCTGTAGGACATCCTCTTGCTCATCCGATAATACCTCCACCAGAGGGATATCTCAAGGGAGTAAGAGAGCTTGCTGACAAGTACAATGTAGTATTGATATTTGATGAAATCAGAACAGGCTTTAGAGTGGCGTTAGGTGGAGCTCAAGAACGTTATGGCGTTACACCTGACATATCAGTATTTGGTAAGGCAATGGCAAACGGATATCCAATAAGTGCCTGTGTTGGTAAGACAGAATTTATGAAGGTGTTAGAAAAGAAAGCCTTCGTAAGCTCAACCTTCTTCCCAAACAGCTTAGAAATGGCAGCGGCCTTGAAGACTATCGAAATTCTTGAAAGAGATAAAGTAATAGATGATATATGGACTAGAGGACAAGATTTCTTAGATAAGACTGCAAAACTCATTGAAGCATCAGGAGTACCTGCAGATGTATCTGGAATAGCTCCGATGCAGTTTATCACTTTTGATAAGGTTGACGATAAGTACAAGGAGCGTAGAGCATTCTTCTATACTCAAACAATAAGAAGAGGCTTGTTTATACAACCATATCATCATGGGTATATCTGCTATAGACATACAGATGCAGACCTCAAGTACGCACTAAATGCAATAGCAGAAGCTCTTGAAGAGACAAGTAAAGCATATCCATATAATAAGTAAATTAATAGCACCCGCAAGGGTGCTTTAGTTTTTCATTAATGTAAATTCTTTATTTGTGAGAGTAAATCTGTCTTTTATACCTGAGGTAACATACAGCTTCTTATCATATGTAACAAATATTGCATCAACTCCAGCTTGACTTTCTATAAATTTCATACCTTCAGCTAAGCCTAAAAGCAGCACTGAAGTTGAGTTCCCATCACCATCTATAGACTTTTTGGTGATTATTGAAACACTGGCGATATCATTTTCTACAGGGTAACCTGTTCTTGGATCTAATATATGGTGATATTTTTTACCATTCTGCTCAAAATATCTTTCGTAGGTTCCGGAAGTAACAACTGTTTCATCCTGCACAGTTATTATGCCAAGATATTCACCCCTTAGATTGAAGGGGTCTTGTATTCCTATCTTCCAAGGCTTGTTTTGTAAATTGCCCCCTACTGTAAGTACGTTGCCGCCAAGATTAATTACGGCATGTTGTACTCCGTTTTCTTTTAAAACCTTAGAAACCTCATCTGCTGCATAGCCCTTAGCAATAGCTCCCAGGTCTACCTGCATAGCCTTGTCATCCAATTTTGCAGTAAGCTTGCTGCGGTCTAACTGTAGTTTTTTATAATTTATTAATTTCCTTTTTTGCTCTAATATATCTGGTGCAGGCACTGCGGCGTAATCTGTACCAATATTCCAAAGCTTAACAATGGAACCAATTGTGATATCAAATCTGCCATCGGTTAGCTCAGAATAGTGCTTCCCGCTCTCCAAAACTTCAAAGGTGTCAGAGCTAAGCTTGACCTCGCTTATGCCTGATGCATTATTAAGAGCTATTATTTCACTGGTTATTGCATTGCTTATAGTCATTTTTGCTTCTATTTCTTTAATTCTATCAAAGGCTTTGTCAATGATAGCTTCATCTTGTTTGTCATATAAGGATATATCTATTATAGTACCTAATAAAAAATCTGATTTTGTAAGTGGCTTTACTGTATTTGTTGATTTATCTGATATATTACAGGATGTAAGGAATAACGCAAATAGGCATATAATAATGATAGAAACATTTCTTCGTTTGAAAAACATTAAGTAACCTCCTTGATGACTCTTACATAAACATAAAAAGTTATATTTATTATACAAATTATTTTATCAAAATACAATTATAACCATTAACTTTAATAAATAATTTAAGTTATAATATATGAGATTATACTAAAGGTAGTAGGTGATAAATATGAAGTTAAAAAAAGGTGATATAATAATTATTATCATTTTAATAGCTGCGTTAGGTTTTTGGCTATATAATAACTATATAGCTAGCAGTAGCAGTATAGACAATTTGGTTATAGAAGTAGATGGAAATATTTATAAAAAAATACCCATTGGAGAACTTAAAAAAGAGAAGTTAATACATATAGATTTGGAGAATAATAAGTATATCGACATTATAGCAGATGAATCTGGTGTACACGTTAAGGATGTTATATGCCCGGACAAGCTTTGCCAAAAAACAGGCATTATCAACAAGATTGGTCAAAATATCGTTTGTTTACCTAACAAAGTGGTTATTTACTATGAAGGAAAACACATTCAGGAAATAGACAATGTTGCCTATTAATTTTATTTTATAAATGTTACGATAAAGATTTATAATTCATAAAAGTAATGTATTTTTTAAAACATATGGATTAAGTAAATTGTTTAGTGTAAAACATATAGTTGGGGTGGAAGAATGAAGAGTACAAAGAAAATGGTTATTCTAAGCTTGTTGACCTCTCAGGCACTAGTGCTGCATGTAATAGAAAGAATGATTACTCCGCCTATTTTTATGCCGGGTGTCAAGCTGGGGTTGGCTAATGTAATATCTTTGTTTGCAATTATAATTTTTGGTGGGAAGGAAGCTATGCTGATTGTGTTCTTAAGAACTCTTCTTGGCTCCTTTTTTGGAGGTGGTTTTTCTGCCTTTGCATATAGTATTTCAGGAGGAGTTTTAAGTGTCTTGATAATGACTTATATGTACAGATATTGTAAAGGAGTATTTAGTATAGTTGCTATTAGTGTTGTAGGTTCAGTTTTTCACAATATTGGTCAGATATTAATAGCAAGTATAGTTGTTTCAAATGTTAATTTATTTTTCTACCTACCGATTTTGTTGATAGCAGGGGTCATAATGGGAATATTTATTGGAGTAACAGTACAATATACAATGAAGCCTTTGAGCACAATGCTAAAGATAAATAGGAAGTGATTAGATGTGGATGGATAACGATTTCTTACAGGGAGAAATGAAGCAGGTAGAAAATCAGCTGAAAAAGGCATTAAAGACAAGAAACAAAAGTGTAGAAAAAGCCTTGCTAAAGCTGCAGCAGAGCGGCGGAAAACGCTTAAGACCTGCCCTTACTATACTAGGAGGGACATTTGGGGAATATAATTCAAAGGATGTCACAGCTTTAGCAACCGCCATTGAGATAATTCATATGGCGACACTTATTCATGATGATATAATCGATGATACAAAGCTGCGCAGAGGCAGTGAAACACTTCATTCAATGCTTGGAAACGACGTAGCTGTTTATACAGGCGATTTCTTGTTTACAAGAGCTTTTATACTAATTGCTGATATTGCAGAAATTAAGCTGATGAAAGATATTTCAAGGGGGATAGCATATATTTGTGCCGGAGAAATTGATCAAAATGAGCAAAGATATAGCAAAGCTACTACTATTAGACAATATCTCAAAAGAATAAGCGGTAAAACCGCCGCATTGTTTGCTGTAAGCTTAGCAGCTGGTAGTTATAAAACAGGCTGTCCCAAGAAAATAGTAAACAAATTGGGTATAATTGGTAAGGATATAGGAATGGCATTTCAAATAATTGATGATGTTCTTGATTTTACAGGTAAGGAGAATAGTATAGGCAAGCCTGCCTTTAATGACGTTGTTCAAGGAGTATACACCTTGCCTGTTATATTTGCACTGGATTCAAAATATAAAAAGGAAACTGAAGAGGCGTTGGATATGATGTCTAAGGACGCAGGTGAAAGTCTGAGGCAGGTGCTTGATAATTCCAAAGCTATAGATAGAGCATATAAGATTGCTATGAAATATGTAGACAAAGCAAGAGATAAAACTAATGAGTTACCTGATGTGGTTAGTAAAGAAATCATATTGGATATTATAGATCAACAAATCAACAGGAAATTTTAAGCTGTCTCGGGACAGCTTATTAATTTTCTATTTGCATTATTGGCAGTACATATAGAAAGGTTTTTGTAGTTTAAGTTTGCAAATAATTACTACTTTGGTTTAATATATTATTAGAGAATGAAAAGGCTTATTATGCTACTGGAAGATGGAAATGTAAGGGGGATAACAAAATGAATTTAATACAAGCAATAATATTGGGAATTGTGCAGGGTATTACAGAGTTTTTGCCTATAAGCAGCTCGGGTCACTTGGTACTCATGCAAAAGCTCTTTGGAATCACTGAGCCTACTTTGGTTTTTGATACATTTGTTCATTTAGGAACACTTATGGCTGTGTTTGCAGTATTTAAAGATGATATAATCAGTATATTAAAAAAACCTTTCCAAAAGCTTACTTGGCTATTAATTGTAGGCACAATACCTACAGCTATTATCGGAATTTTATTTAAGGATACATTTGAGCAAATGTTTCACTCAGGAAGTACCTTGGGTTTTGAGTTTTTAGTAACAGGTTTTATACTGCTGCTATCAGGTAGTATGAAAAACGGACGAAAGGGTTTGAAAGAAACTACCTATCTTGATGCAGTATTTATAGGGGTTATGCAAGGGGCTGCTATAATGCCTGCGATATCAAGATCAGGACTTACAATCTCTGGAGCATTATTTAGAAACCTGGATAGAGAATTTGCAGCAAAGTTTTCTTTCCTGCTTTCTATTCCTGCAATATTGGGAGCAGCAGTGTTTCAGGTTAAGGATATTTTAGAAGTAGGTGGGGGCAGCGGAATTAGCAACGGAGCTATGGTGGCAGGTTCTATAGCCGCAGCTTTGGCAGGCTATGTGTCTATAAAATACATGATGCAGATACTTAGAAATGGCAAAATGAAATACTTTGCTTATTATGTATTCGCATTAGGAGCTTTAGTAATAGTTGATCAGTATATAACACATATATTCTTTTAGAGAAATAATATAAATCTACAGGTTTTAAAAAGTAGCTGAATAGGCGTAAATAACAGGGTCAAAATACTTATAGGGGGCTATCTCCTGTAAGTCGGTTATTTATCTTTACAGGCTATTTTTTTTATTAAAATATTCATAAAGACATTAGAATAAAAAAATATAAATATTTTCAAAAATCTATGCCTCTTTTATTGATTTTATTATATAATTTAATTAGTGTGAAAAAAATTGCAATAGGAAGGTGTTTCACAAATGAACGAGTTTTTAGAACTGGTGCCTTATTTGAAGTCGTGGAATACATATGTAGATATACTTATAATTGCATTTATAATATACAAGGCCATGGCCCTTATTAAGGAGACGAGAGCAGAACAGCTTATCAAAGGTATTGCGATGCTTATAATTGCCACTAGGGTAAGCGAGATGCTGGGTCTTCATACTGTGTACTGGCTTCTGAAAAATGCAATGACAGTAGGATTTATTGCTATATTAATAATTTTTCAGCCTGAGCTGCGAAGAGCTTTGGAGCATTTGGGAAGAGGAAGATTTTTCTCCAAGGGGGAAATGATAGACCAAGAGCTTGATATAATGCTGGATGAAATGAGTATAGCTATTACACAGCTTTCTAAGAGTAAAATAGGTGCAATCATAGTTTTGGAGCAAGAGACAGGATTAAACGAGCATATAGAAACCGGAATTCATTTGGATTCCAAAGTGACCTCTGAATTGCTTATGAATGTTTTTATTCCAAACACACCCTTACATGATGGCGCGATGATTATTAGGAAGAATAGGATTGCGGCTGCTGGATGCTTCCTGCCTCTTACACAGAATCAAAATTTAAGCCAGGAGCTGGGCACAAGACATAGAGCAGCTATTGGAGTTACTGAGCTGTCAGATGCATTGGTTATCATCGTATCAGAGGAAACGGGTGTAATTTCTTTAGCTATGGAGGGTAAGCTTTCCAGATATCTTGATATCAAATCACTAAAGGAAATGATTAAAAATAACTACAAGATAAAAGAGGAAAAACCACCCATTTGGATGAAGTGGGGTGCAAAAAATGAGTAAGAAAGTGGTCATAAAAGATACTACAATTAAGATTCTTTCTATTATATTTGCTATATTACTTTGGTTTTATGTAATCACGGAACAAAATCCCGTGGTGCCAAAAGAAATAACAATACCAGTAAAAATAACAAGCATTGAAGCACTGGATAAATACGATATGATTTTATTGGATGATTCAAATTCCTTCTCAATTAACTTGAAACTAAAGGGCAAAAAGGAGATTTTGGATACAGTAAATGCAAATAGCATTAATGCTTATGCTGATATCAGCGGTTATAGAAAACAGGGAGAAAACTATGTACCAGTAGTTATAAGTGGTATACCCGAGGGTATAAGCGTTACTTCAAAAACAAATCAAACAGTTAAGATTAATATTGATAAGAAGATGATTTCTCAACGTACTGTTACTGCAAAAATTACAGGTAATCCTGTTGCGGGGCTTGCATATATGACGCCTGAATTGACACCATCAGAAGTTGTACTGACAGGAGCAGAATCTCTGATAAATAAGATTAAGACGATTACGGTTGAAATTGACATTGCTGGAGCTAGTAATAATGTAATAAAAAGACTTCCAGTAAGATTATTAGACGAAGCGGGCAAAGACGTATCTGGTGTGCAGATTAACCCTCAATTTATAAACGTAACTGTGCCAATAGCTAATACTAAGCGGATACCAATCAATCTAGTATTAGAGGGCAGTGCAGGAGAGGGCTATATAATATCCGAGCAGTCTGTACAGCCAAAAGAGATATTGGTTACAGGGGATCAGCAGGTGCTTGATAGCTTGACTACTATAAACACAATTACATTAAAGGTAAACAATTTGGTAGAAGATACTGAGCTGGAGGTAAAACTAGATCTACCTCCAGGAGTAAAAATGGTAAATGAAAACGAGGAAATCAAGGCTGTTTTGGATATTCAAAGAGTGATAACAAACACTATTGAAATAAGCAAGATTGAGTATAGAAATCTTAGCCTCCGTTATAAGCTGGAAGAAGACCCTTCCAGAAATATAGTTGTGAAGCTGAGAGGTGCAGAGGATATAATAAACCAGGCAGCTGAAAATATTGTACTTTATGTGGACTTAAGAAATGCAAAAGAAGGGATAGACTCATATGAGATTTTGTGGGATAAAACTTCTAAATTTGAAATCTTAGAGGTATTACCACAGCAAATAAGCATAGATATTAGGAAAATTGAATAATACAAACAATCGAAGGAGTACTATGCAAATAGAAATAAAAAACTTGAAGCTGCCCATAGAACAAATGGATAGCAAGCAGGAGCTTTTGCTTCTAAAAAGCAGTGCTGCAAAAAAACTTAAGCTATCAAATCAGGATGTGACAGAGCTTGCAATACTAAAGAAATCTATAGATGCACGAAAAAAAGACAACCTGATGTTTATATATTCTGTTGCTGTAAGTCTTAATAACAGTAATAAACTAGGCAAGCTGATAAACAACAAGGATATATTTGGTTATGACTATCAAGAATATCAACTTATGCTGCCGGGGACGAAGGAGCTTGTAGATCGGCCAATAATTATAGGCAGCGGCCCTGCTGGCTTATTTGCAGCGTTGATTTTAGCAGAGAAGGGATACAAACCTCTTGTGTTGGAAAGAGGCAAGGATGTAGAGGCTAGGACAAAGGATATAGATTTGTTCTGGAAAAGCGGAGCTTTTAATGAAGAGTCTAATATACAGTTTGGCGAAGGGGGCGCAGGCACCTTCTCTGATGGGAAGCTTACCACGAGAATAAAGGACAACAGATGTGAGCTGGTGCTTAAGCGTTTTGTAGAAGCGGGGGCACCAGAGGAAATACTATATATTAACAAGCCTCACATTGGCACAGATATATTGAAGGTAGTAATTAAAAACCTTAGACACAAGATTATTGAGCTTGGTGGTGAAGTAAGATTTACAGCCAGGGTAACAGATTTCATTATAGAAAAGGGTAAGGCAATAGGTG
>JBAVGO010000196.1:0-10709 GCA_049684915.1 Lutisporaceae bacterium
AGGTATCCTTGCCATGCATTAGGTTGTATCTCTTAAGATAATTATTGAGGGATTTTTTTACTCTTTCCCCATCAAAAGGCTTTATCAAGTAATCTACTGCACCGAGTTTTAGAGCCTTGTCAATCTCATTAGCTTCTCTTGCAGCAGTAACCAATATGACATCAGTTTTTATAAGATTTTTACGCATCTCTTCTAAGAGCGATATTCCATCAAGCTTGGGCATATAGATGTCAAGAATGAGTAGTTCTATTCGTTTGGATTTTAAAAGTTCTAGAGCATCCTCTCCATTGAATAAAACGGCAGCAACTTCAAAACCAGGTACACTTTTAACATATCTTCTGTTAAGCTCCGCCACCATAGGATCATCATCAACTATTAAAACCTTAATCATAGGGTATCATCCTCCTTAGGCAGCACCACTGTAAACTGAGAGCCCTGTCCTAAAATTGATTCGACTTTTATATTGCCTTTTAAAGCTTCAACGATATCTTTTACTATGAAAAGTCCTTGTCCCCGACTTCCATCCTTTGTGCTATATCCTCTTTCAAATATTCTATCTATATCCTCTGATTTTATTCCAGTACCAGAATCAACTATTTTAATAAGGACATTGTCGTTATATTCCTTTATTAATACATCTATTTTTTTTGGAGTTGTGTTGCTTACTTTAAGGACATCCATGGCATTTTCAATCAAATTACCCAATATGGTAATTAATACACTACTATCAATTCTTCCAGTGTTTTTACTTAGTTCACTTTCTTTGTCTATCTTCATTATAATCCCAAGCTCATTGGCTCGACTTGTCTTGCCAATGATAAGCCCTGCTATTGAGGGGTTCTTTATGTTTCTTATGACAAGGCTTAGTATCTTCTGATGCTTTTCTGTCTCACTCATAATATATTTTTTTGCTTCTGCTATCTCCCCAAGATCGATAAGTCCAAGTATTGTGTGAAGCTTATTCATAAATTCATGGGTAGTTGCCCTAAGTGCATCTACAATTTGCCTAACTCCAGTTATTTCTTCCGCTAGTTGATTAACCTTTGTTCTATCACTGAAGGTTGCTATAGCACCGACAATTTTATCCCCATTCTTTATTGGCACTCTGTTTATTACGACAATAGTATCATTAATTATATGGTCACTATAATATTCAGCTTTACCAGATGCCATTACATCGCCCAATTTACACGAAGGGAATACCTCTTGGATATCGTGACCAATGATATTTTCTATATTTAAGTTTAGCATTTTTATAGCAGAATTGTTGACAAGAGTGATGCAATTATTTTGATCTATAGCAATAATACCTTCATGCATCGCATCAAGCATACTATCTCTTTGGAGATATAGGCGAGTTATCTCATCGGGCTCAAGTCCCAAAAGTGTTTTTTTAATATTATTTGAAAGCAAGAAAGCTCCTATCGCTCCAACGGAAAGTCCTATACAGATTGAAACAATCATAATGCTTAAAGCATTATTGATTTCTTGTTTATAACTTATAATTGATTTACTAACCATTACAAATCCGACCTGCTTATCGGAATCGTCGAAAACCGGTACAAAGGCTCTGATTTGTCTTCCCAGTGTTCCTACAGCCTCTGATATATAGCTTTCACCTTGCTCAAGAACTCTTTTTTGATCCCCTCCGACGAACTCTTTACCTACTTTTTCTTTTTGAGGATGTGCATATCTTATGCTGTTCATATCAGCCACAACAATAATTTCTATGTTTTTAGAGGATTCAAGTATACTATCAACATAGTCTTGTATAGCAGGTTGCTTGTCCATGTTCCCAAGGTTTTGTCTTATTACAGGAGCATTAGCAATAATTGTGGACATACTCATAATACTTGTTTCTGTTTCTTTTCTTATTTCATTTGTTCTCCAGTACGATATGAATATAACAGTATTAAAAATGGAGACAAAGACCACGAAAATCATTAGCAGCATAATTTTAGTCTGGAGCTTCAAGTGGATTTTTTTATTTAGAAAGGTATACATTATATTACCCCACGACCCATTCATTAAAATTTTGTTTAAAACTAAAATGTTTAATAATGAATATTATATCATATGTATATTCTTAAATAAAAATGTGTCGGTTGGGAGGCAGACTTGTCTCGCAAGGCATGGAAATAGATGGAGCTGAGGAAGGGATTTGAACCCTCGACCTAATGATTACGAATCATTTGCTCTACCAACTGAGCTACCCCAGCAATTAAATAAAAAATTTTATATATTTTCAATTTACCAGTCTATAGGTTCTTTGCCTATGGATACAAGAAAATTATTAGTCTTAGAAAAAGGTCGCTTCCATGGAAATCACCTAAATAAATTATATCATAATACAGAAGCTCTGGAGATAGTAGTCAATATTTAATACGGAAAATGGGAAAACTTATCATGATATTAAGATGTATCAAAGAAAATGTGTTATTATAAATGGTATATGGTTACTTTTATGTGATATATAAATAGATAAGTTGTTATATGAAGATTAAAGGAGATAAAAATTGTTATTTAAAGACTTAAACTTAATTATGCCTATTCAGAAGGCATTAAAAGCTGAAGAGTATAATGAACCCACTCCTATACAGGAAAGAGCTATTCCGTCAATACTTGCAGGAAGGGATTTGCTTGGATGTGCTCAAACAGGCACTGGGAAGACAGCTGCCTTTGCTATTCCAATATTACAAATTCTGTCTCGTGAAAAAAGGGCTGCGAGGGATACTCGTCAAATAGGTGCCTTAATATTAGCTCCTACCCGTGAACTAGCTATCCAGATTGGTGAGAGCTTTGAGACGTATGGACAATATCTAAGCCTTAGGACTACGGTTATTTATGGTGGAGTATCGCAGAAGAATCAAACTGATGCATTAAGAGCTGGGGTTGATATTTTGGTTGCAACTCCAGGTAGATTGCTTGATTTGATTGGACAGAGATACGTTAAAATAAATAATGTAGAAATGTTTGTACTTGATGAGGCAGATCGTATGTTAGATATGGGAATGGTACAAGATGTGAAAAGAATAATATCACAGCTGCCTGAAAAGAGGCAAAACATGTTATTCTCTGCAACCATGCCACAAGAAGTTTCACAGCTTGTAAGCTCTATATTGATAGATCCTGTTAGAATAGAGGTGAAGCATACTTCGTCCTCTGCTAAACTTATTAGTCAGGCGGTATATTTTGTTGATGAAAAAGACAAGACAGCGCTGTTGATTCACTTGTTGAAAGACAAAGCTGTTGTTTCTGCCTTGGTATTTACACGAACAAAAAGAAGAGCAGATAAGGTTGCTAAAGCCCTTGAAAGAGAAGGGGTAAGGGCTCGTGCTATTCATGGAGATAAATCACAAAATGTTAGACAATCGGCTTTAAATGGTTTTAAAAATAGGGAGTTTAGGGTTTTAGTAGCAACAGATGTAGCAGCAAGGGGTATTGATGTGGAAGAACTGTCTCATGTAATAAATTATGACATACCAAATATATCAGAAACTTATGTGCATCGAATTGGGCGTACTGGGAGAGCTGGTCTGGGAGGAGTTGCACTTTCTTTTTGTGACAATCAAGAAAAGGAATTTCTTAAGGATATTGAAAAACTCATATCGAAACCAATAGAAGTAATTAAGACCCATCCATATCCACTAATGAATATGGTATTTGAACAGAATAGAGAGCTTGCAAGTATAACTCACAGAGCATCAATAGGAGGACATGGTCCAAAAGCTGATACAAGGAGAGTTAGGAAAAACCCGACTGAAAAACAATGGCCTAAAGAAGAGCGGGCTAAAAAAAGCTTTAAAAGATAATTTTAGAGAACTATATGGAAGTTTTTTTAACGCCAACTGGAGCAATTGTTCTAGTTGGTGTTTTGCATTAAAATATTGGACTCATACCTATAAATTGAATTTTCTTATAATAAGTTTTTATTGAACTAGAGGAATATACTATAAAAATATAGAACAGTGTATATGTTAATATTTGTAGAAAAGTTATAAGGAGGATATCCATGAAATTTAATGAATTCAACTATCAAAGACCTAATATGGAGGAGCTAGAAACAAAGTTTAATCACTTACTGCAAGACTTTTCAGCGACTCAAAGCTTTGAGCAGCAAGATAAAGTAATGGAAGCAATCAATGGTGTTAGAGGGAAATATGAGTCTATGAGTGAAATTGCGGGCATAAGACATACCATTGATACGACTAACGAATTTTATAAGGAAGAACAAGATTTTTTTGATGAGGCTCGTCCAATCTATCAGGGCTTGATTTCAAAATACTACTATGCACTGGTTAACTCAAAATTCAGAAATGAATTGGAACAAAAATGGGGTGCACAGCTCTTTGATATAGCTGAGTTTACACTTAAAACTTTTGCTCCCGAAATAATAGAAGACTTGCAAATAGAAAACAAGTTGGCAAGTGAATATACTAAATTAACAGCTTCAGCACGAATTGATTTTGAAGGTGAAGAAAGAAATCTTTCTCAGTTATTCCCATTTCAACTTTCAACTGATAGGAATATGAGAAAAAAGGCGAATGAAGCAAAATATGATTTTTTCAAAGCAAATGAAGCTAAGCTTGATCAAATTTATGATGATTTAGTAAAGGTAAGGACAAAAATAGCAAAAAAATTGGGATATGATAACTTTGTAGAGCTAGGCTACGCACGTATGAATCGTATTGATTATAATGCTGAAATGGTGGCTAATTTTAGAAAACAGGTAGAAGAATATATAGTTCCTGTAGCAAATAAGTTAAAAGAAAAACAAAGGAAGAGGATAGGCGTAGATAAGTTCTCCTATTATGATGACAAATTTAACTTTAAGACAGGCAACGCCACACCAAAGGGTGATGTCAAGTGGATAGTAGAAAATGGGAAGAAGATGTATGCTGAATTATCTGATGAGACAAGAGAGTATTTTAACTTTATGGTTGATAATGAGCTGATGGATTTAGTGAGTAAGAAAGGTAAAGCCGGTGGAGGATATTGTACTTATATAAGTGAATATAAATCACCATTTATATTCTCAAACTTCAATGGGACTGCCTCAGATATTGATGTACTGACTCATGAAGCAGGTCATGCCTTCCAAGCATATTCGAGTCGTTCTTATGAAGTGCCTGAATATAGTTTTCCAACTTATGAAGCTTGTGAGATACATTCAATGAGTATGGAATTCTTTACTTGGCCTTGGATGGAGTTGTTCTTTAAAGAAGACGCAGATAAATATAAGTTCTATCATCTAGCAGAAGCACTGATATTTATACCTTATGGTGTTGCTGTAGATGAATTCCAGCATTTTGTTTATGAAAATCCAGAGGTAACTCCAACTGAGAGAAAGAAGGCATGGAGAGATATTGAGAAAAAATATCTTCCCTATAGGAACTATGATGAAAATGACTATCTGGAAAGAGGCGGTTATTGGCATCAGCAAGGCCATATTTTTGGAACTCCTTTCTACTATATAGATTATACCTTAGCTCAAATATGTGCCTTACAGTTTTGGAAAAGAGCTAATAAAGGTGATGATAAGGCTTGGGAGGACTATGTCAATCTATGCAAAGCAGGTGGGAGCAAATCTTTCCTTAATTTGGTAAAAGTAGCAAATTTGAGATCCCCATTTGAAGCTGGATGTGTAGAATCAGTTATAGGTGATATAGAAGCCTGGTTAGATTTGATAGATGATAGTAAGTTATAAAAAATATTATAACGAAGTGCCTTCATAGCTCTTTAACATTTATCAATAAATATAAAAATAAGGAAATTTTGCAAGCAAAAAACCACATAAATAGTATGAAGTTCCACTTTAATATATAAATATACTAAAATAGCTTGCATTATTTATAAAAATGTGACATTATTAAGATAACTTAAATGATTGGCAAATAATAGAACACATATTTATTTCAATTACTACTAAAAATATAGTACATAGATATAAAAGTTCTATCATGAATTGTTACAAAGAGTTTAAGGAATAAGATTTTGGAGGTAAACATATATGAATGGTACAGTAAAATGGTTTAATGGAGAAAAAGGATACGGATTTATCACAGGAGAAGACGGAACAGATGTTTTTGCACACTTTTCCCAAATAAATTCAGAAGGTTACAAATCCCTACAAGAAGGACAAAAAGTATCTTATGACGTAGCTAATGGACCAAAAGGCCCACAAGCAGAAAATATAACTATTGTCTAATTAATGGATCTTTTAACCCCTTAAACAGTTAAACTATTTAAGGGGTTTTTAGTTGCCCAAAATGGCCTTATATTATATTTTAATTTCTAATTGTTTTGTATTTATCCATTTTTTCAGCTTCACTTATAAGTTCTAATACAAGCATCTTCACAGCGTTGGTCTCAGAAAGATTTTCGGCTGTCATTGCGTTTGCTTCCTCAGAATTTGCCATAGTTTCTTCGCTTACGGCTGAAATATCATTTATGCTTTCTACAATGTGATTATTAGCAGTCAATACCTCATTTATTTTCTCATTTAAGCTATCAACCATACCGTATAGACTTATTATACTTTGGTTTATATTCTGAAAAGACGTTTTTGAATTTTTAACTAAATTATTTTCTTCTTTGTTTAGAACCATAAGATTTGACACAGCATCTACTGAATTGTTTGACTCTATTTGCAATTCAGTGATAATTGATGATATTGATGTTGCAGATTGTTTACTTTCTTCAGCAAGTTTTCTGACCTCGTCAGCAACAACCGCAAAGCCTTTTCCTGTTTCACCTGCTCGTGCTGCTTCTATTGCTGCATTTAGGGCAAGAAGATTTGTCTGGTCAGCTATGCCAGTTATTACATTTACAATTTCACTAATATGGGCGGACTTATCTTTTAGTTTTTGCATTATCTCATAAACGGCGTCATTGCTTGTACTTACAGTATGCGACTTATCATTTAAGTCATCTATTACCGTAATACCATTTTGGACTATCATAGATGTTTGTTTTGATACATCTTTAATGTTATTTGAAAGCTTAGAGGTTTCAAAAATCAGATTTTGTATATCTTGTGTTAGGGAGGATTGTGTTTGTATGTTTTCTGCACTATTTGTCGCACCGTTTGATATTTCACTTACAGCATTTGCTACAGCTTCTGACTTTGATTCAAGACTCTCAATTATTGCAAATACTTTATTTGAATTTTCACTTAAAATTGATGCAGTCTTAATAATATCATTAACAAGCTCGTTTTGTTTTTGTTTTTCTGCCTCTATGTGCTGCATTTTTTCTTTGCTAAACAAATTAGAGCAATATGTACAAATATATAATGAAACTCCATAAAGTAAAATTGCAATAAACTGAATAGTATAGTTTGTTATATCAGATGTGGAATTAATTTTGAGATAAGCTATATTATAATAAATTCTCGCAACATTTATAATAAAAACTATAATACTTGAAGTCGTAATAAGCTTTAAATCATAATAAAGTAAATACATTGATATGATAGGGAAAACATAAGTAAAGATAATAAGTCTGCTTGATGTAAACATTGCAAAGATATATATAACAAAATATCCTGTTAGTGTTATATATTTCATAATATTACTATTGTGATCTTTGCAGTATATTATAATTGCTATAATAATAGGAACTAAAAGAATTGAGAAAAGCAAAGCAAGGTAGGATAGGCTCTTCTCCCCTTTTAGATATTCAACAATGTAACCCAATAAAAAGAAAATATCAAGCATCAAGTTTATTGCGAGTACTGCAATATTAGTCTGCTTTATAGAGAAGTTTTGGTTGTTTTCCATAGCAAATCCCCCTTAATTAATAATACCAGTTAACATATATATTAATTATACATATTATTATATCATTAGACAATATATTCATTTGATATAAAAAACTTGTAATATTATGTCAGACATAGTATCTATCAAGCTATAGTAATAGATATAGAAACAGGGGCAGATGCCTTTATTTGACATCTGCCCCTTGAAATTTATACATATTATACAAAGTCTGAAGCATATTCATACAGTTCTAATTATTTTTCTTTTATATAGTATATAATGTATGCTTCCTTCCTATTGTCTACAAAACCTGTTGCCAAATTTATTGAGATCTCTTCTATTATGCCCTTTGATGCAATTATTTCATTTGCTCTATATTGTATATCATTTGCAAAATTTTTATCTTTTTCTCTTTGCTTAATAACAGCAACCTTATAAATTCTCTTTTTCGTTTCCAACACTCTTATTTCTTCATTTCTATAGATATTATAAATAATTGCAATTGTAGCAATACTTAATGATAAACCACTAAATACATTAAAATTAGAATCTAAATAACCTATAATAGCTGTTATTATTAATAATAAAAAAATCAATGCATAAGCAATATAGAATTTGAGCTTAGCTTTAAAACTCATAACTATCTTCTCCCTTCATTTTAATATTTCTTGTAAATGATAAATTACTTTCATAGCAGCTTATATAAATGCTGTAGCGGTGGGAGAATTAATAAATATGTCAGGCATAGCCTTTATGCCTGACATATTTTTATGCTTCTTTAAAATCAACCTTTACCAGCTTGCCATTTTCGTTCATAGTAATTTGAGTTATTTTTGTAAGCTGTTTTTCTCCATCTACCTTTGCACATTCAACAACCTGATATACCTTTGATGTATCACCATTAAGCTTATAAACATCTCCTAATATCTTGAGTATTGAATATGGATGATCAGGATCTTTAAGACTTATGAAGGATGAGTTTGGCACTGAAACTGTATCAGCAATAAGCTTTGCATAATCAATATCGCTTAGATCTGCAATTATGTAATAATCTGTCTCTTCTTTTAGGTCATCAAAGCCCTTAACTTGTTTGATTTTGAAGTTGCTCTTAGCTAATGTACTGATAGTTGCCATTAGGGGAAGAATTCCAAAACCTTTATGACCTGAAACTATAAATGAGTCTTTTCTCGATACTGCTTCCTCAATATAATTTGCATGACCTTCAGTCATAAATTTTTGGTCAACTAATTTTTTTAAAAACGGATTCATAATAAACACTCCTTGTCTGATTAATATCAACATTTTGATTTTAACATATATTAACCAAGGTTTTCAAATCTGGTGTTTTACAATTATTTTTGTTTTAATTTACAATAATAATACTGTAGGATTATTATGAACTAGAAGGTGATAGAACGATTATTTCTAACTGTTGGAGTTGTTTTCAAAAAAATGATATGGGAGGTACAAAGTACCTCCCATATATACTAGTTGGAAATCACCTTATCTATCATTTTATCAAAATCAGCTCCTTTCAACGAAATTAACCAGTTAAGATTATTATCTATCATTATGAGCTGCTTTAAAAGAGAAAGAATGATTTTAAGAATTCTTACTTTATCGTGTTACTTTACTTAGTCATTGCGAATATTGCACCTGAAATAAATGGAACTAACCAAATAGACCACACTATGATACTGAATTTATGAAACTTTACTTTCATATTCTCATTGTTTTTAACTAAAACAATAGAAGCCCAAAGTGCATGGACAAGCATTAAAATAATAGCTAATAAGCCTGTTACGCCATGAAAGTCTAGCTTAAAGCTTCCAGATGACATATTACTCATAACTGTTGTGCCTAAGGTATCAAATACAAGTCCTGCCCAAAATACATACAAGTGCCACTTTTTTAAAGTGCCTTGTTTTTTTTCGCTCCATACTCCTAAAGAGTAAAATGTAAGTGCTAAACACATAGAAATAATTGAATATAAAACCATTTTAAATTCCCCCTATAATTTGTTTAATGTTGATTACGACAAACCTACATTCAAATAATGATATGAACATAGTTCAATTGACAATAAAAAAACTACTATTGTAATAATTCCTTCAAAAAAATCTCGAAGGACTGATATGAAAATGTAGGCATTTGGATTATAGTAATATAGTTAAGTACAATAAATTTTGCTGTTTCATAAGAATCAAACTTCATCTTGATGGTGGAATTTGCACTTAATGATTCGCTGATAAGAAGGGCTTCAAGTCTTCTTATTAACTTTTCAATATAGATGTTTTCTCTTTTTAAGCCATTTCTGATATAGCCAGGAGCCTGATATAACTCTGGTCTTAACCAAACCTCTTTAAAAACCTTGATAAAAACTTCGAGTTTGCTAAAAATATTGTTTAGTTTGATAAAGAATGTATCATCATTGCTAACTATCTTTTCTAATATATCAAAGTAATCATTCCAATGAACAGACATCATGCCTATAATTAGATCCATCTTAGTAGGAAAATAGTTATATATTGTTCCGGTTCCAATGCAGCACTCCCTTGCAATATTTCGCATGCTTAATTTTGAATATCCTTCTGTAAACAGAATGTTTCTTGCGGTATCTAGTATGAGTTGAGCTGGGTTTTCAATAATTCTTGACATCTGTTTAACTCCTTTATCAATGAACTCTGTTCACATGAACATAATTTATTATATATTATTCAATATACTAAGTCAATGATTTAAAAAAAATGTAGAAATATGTCGTATTATAAATATGGTATTAGGTGTAAATCGTGAAAGATAAATTGCCATCTTATATAAATCATAACCACCCGTAAAACGGGTGGTTTGCTCTAGCCCTATAAGGGCACGTTACTGGCCGTGTCTTAAGACACGCTGAATTATCCGCCAACCGCACAGATTTCTCAAGCTTCCCCTAAAGGGGCT
>JBAVGO010000197.1:0-10533 GCA_049684915.1 Lutisporaceae bacterium
ATTGATACCTTTTGCAGTATCAATAGCCCTTTATAAGCTTCTTGATTTGTGAGGCTTTTATATTCAAAGTATAAAATGAAATACTTTGTTTTTTTTATGCCATTCGACAAGAGCTAGGTGCTTGTGGACAGTTGGGTGGTGGACCAAAAACTTGATTAAAGATGAAATAGGAATCCCTGAAACATCTTCCATAAGTCTTATGGCATTCATCAAATTCACTACAGTTCTCGCATACAGTTCCTTTGAATAAAGCTTTATCAGGATGAATAAAGTTCAATAACTCTTGTGAATTCCATATTTCCATTATATTGCTATTCTTGATATTCCCAACAACAAAAGGCTTGTCTTGTGGAACCTGTTCACAAAGTATTATAGAACCGTCTGGAGTAATGGTCATACTTGATGTTCCACCTGAGCAGTGAGACCTGCTTTTCCAGCTTTCCTTATCCTGTTCGCTTTCCTTCTCAGAAAAATCTCTAATGCCAGCATTGCAGCTAAGACCTTCCCAGTTAAATTCATTTTTGATTTTACTTACTTCATTTTTTACCCATTCGATTTGTTCTTCAGACAAAAACAGTTCGTCCTTGTGTCTGTAATGTGTCATAGCATAATTTGTAACACTAGAGCGTTTTACCCCAAGACTATGTATTCTTCTTAGAAGCTCTGGAACCTCCATATAGTTTAATGGCGTACATACAGTATTTGTTCTGACAAAAAGGTTGTAAGCCATAAGATTTTTGATTGTTTCAAATGCATCCTGTGCATAATTCTTCCTTCTTACCAATTTGTCAATGTTTTCAGAATAACCGTCTATACTCACTTGAATTATAGCTTTATCTGCCATACCTATTTCAGAAAACCTTTTAGCTGTTTCCTTAGATATGAATTTCTTTGTTGGCAGTAAAAATTTAATTCCTTTTAGCACCATTCTTTCTAATAAGACTTCAATGTTTGGGTATGTAAGGGGATCTCCCCCACTTAAGGTGATAATATCAATTCCCAATTCGCTTGCTTCATCGATAATAGAGCACCATTGTTCAAGAGTAAGCATTTCTGCTTCTGGTACATTTTTTCTATGTGCATAGCAGTATATGCAATCAACATCACATTTATTTGAAGGCATAATAAGTAAGCTCAAAGGGACATCAAGCTTCTCTGGCATAGCTTCTGTATAACCTACACTGCCTTTAAGTTTTTTGATAAATTTGGCAGTATCATAAATTGTAAAATTACCATTTTCATGCTCTGATGAATAAAGCTCAAAAAACATTTTATTTGAGTCAGACTGAGAGCTTTTAATCATACACTTTACAATGTCATTACTATTGCCTATGTCTATATTCATAATGTCTGAAAGTATTGCAGCAATCTCTTTTGCGGTACGTTTGCCATCAAAAAGAGTAAGTGCAACGCCTTGAATAAAAGACATAACGTGCCAGGTTGATGCTTCCTCAGAATCGTAGGGGTATATTATACAGCTATTTGCATTTGGTCTGATATGATACCTTGGTGAAACCACAAAAATATCGTTTTCATTATAGTCATAAGTATTATCCATAGTAAACCTTTCAATCAAATTTCAAATAAATTTTAATTAATATATATATATCGCATGTTTTAGAATTTATGTTAAGCTTCCTACAAGCTGTTCTGAAACACATGTTGTGCAAGTAGTACAACCAGAAGTACATTTTGTAGTACATAATACACATTTAGTACAAGGGGTTGAACAACTGCTCCTTGTAGCCATTGAATCTAATATTTCACTTGCTGTTACTTGGAGACCATTTTCATTTAATAGATTTTTAACTTCCTCAATGTCAAAGCTACTTCTGTCGTTGTTGTTATTAAGGGCAAGCTGAATCCTTAGAGCTTCATTTTGCTTTTCAATAATCTCAACATTGATTTTCTTTTGAATCCTAAGCTGCTCCACTTCTATTGCTATGGACTGATTTTTTTCATTTTCAAGGTTAGACATTTCAGATTTTAACTCCTCTAGTCTTGCATAAAGAACACTTGAATCTTTTTGAGATATTTCTCCCATTTTTTAAATCCCCCTTATACATGTATTAACATGTAATCCATATTTTGTTATAATAACATATTACAATATTTAGTTGCATATTTCAATATATTTATTGTGCCAAGCACCATAGTTATCCAGTTGTTCTTTATGTATTCCTTTTTATAACTTTGGTGCTTGGAACTTATTGTAAAATTAGCCTATAGTATATGTTGCTTCAAAACCGCAATCAAAGCTTATAGTGTTATGGTTAATAATTCTACCACCTATCTGTATCCATCCATTACTCTTTGTCCAACCTGAAACAAATACTACTTGATTGGTTTTGCCTGTATTTTTCCACTGCCAGTCAGTAGATGCTGAAGTGTTTACAGCTTTTTTCAATATGGTTGAATTACCATCAAACAAATCTCCATTTACAATAATAGCTTTTGTTTCGGCTAAATCGGATGAATCAAAACAGAATTTCATTGAAAGAGTTTTCCCTGAAGGAACTACAACAGGGAAGGTATCTTCTCTCTGAATTGGCAAATTGCCTTCAGGTCCATATTTGTTTTGAAAAAATGCCGTGGTTGCTTTTGTTCCGTTTTCCTTTAATGCCTTTATCTGTTCAGTTGTGAGATTGAAGTTTATTGAACTAACTCCTGCAGGATCGACGAATACTGTTCTTGATGCGTTGCCTTCCCTAAAGCAATATTCATAGGCGACGTTCATGATAGCTCCAATAACACGTCCAATATGCTGCATAAGATCGTTGTCATCACTTCTCTCTGGCCACAACACCGAGGATGCTGTAGATAGTATAAAGCCAAGTGTGCATTCAGGCTTTGTTTCTGAATCGAACATTTCTACTGGATAATTGTACATTGTTCCACCATCAACAAAGAGGTCTCCATTATATGTCATAGGGTAGAAGAAGAATGGGATTGCCATTGAACATCTTACAGCAAAGGTTACAACCATGTCAGGAGTATTGATGTAATTTGCAACTAGGGTTTTTCCGTAGTTGGAATCACAAAGCATTAAATGTAGTTCTTTGCCTGTTTTATCATATAGCTCTTTGAAGGTTATGTTTCCAGATATTTTTTGGCTTTCAAAGCAAGCTTTCAGCCAGTCAAGGAATGCAATACCCTGAAAAAGTCCCATGTGTGCTTTCTCGGGGTCGATTACCAAGCCGCTATTCCATATTACCTTCAAAATATCCCATAAATCTATACTTCCTTCAAGTAACTTACCAATTCTCTCCAATTCCCTTATAATATCCTCAGCACTGCCTTTTTCCGGGTCAAGAAACTTCATGAATGAGGTGGGTAAATTTTTCTCAATTTCATCTGTAGACATTCCTATTGCAAGTAATGCTGCTACTATTGCGCCTGCACTTGCTCCAGCATAGCGCTTAATTTTTTGACTTATGCACATTTGATCTAGAACTCGGAGAACACCTACATAGGCTACACCTTTAGTGCCTCCGCCTGAAAACACAAGGTTTTCAATTCCATCCACAGTTGGTGCAGGCATCCCAAAGGCATTACTTAACAGGTGTTCAGTTTTTTTAGTTACGATGTTTGGATTGTAAAATTCCACCTTTTATTCCCCCTTTATACATTATAAGCAAATACGTACCTGGTAAACCTCCAGAAAAGACGCAAACTATTCAAAAACATGTTCATCTAAAATAGTAAATCAATATTACATAAGAAAAAGTCCATTAGAGCTAGTTTTAGAATCTTATATCTTCAAACATATAGTTTTATTTTTAAATATGGAGTTTTTTAGAGGCTTCCCTGGCACTTATGTTTCTTAATGATTTAGAATTCTATACTCCCATATCCAATTCCTTCTAATTATACGCAAAATCTTACAATAAAATTCGACAATATTCTACTTTTTTAAATCATAGTGTTTGCATCCTTATAGAGTCACACAATAAAAAATAGCCTTCTTCCAAAAGAAAGAAAGCCATTTCTACCATGTGTTTTACTACTAATTCGTTTGTTCGTTCTATCTATATTCGATTTTTCTATTAAACTTCCAATATAGCAGATATATCCATATTAATGAGGATATCAATGCTGGCAGCAAAAACAAAATATCTTGCTCCATACAAAGCTTTGCAATCCAAAACGATGGCAAAGGTGAAAGTAAATATTGCGCATTCGACTCAAGGAAGAAAGGTATGGGTAGTCCTAGCATCAAAAGCCCCGACAGCTTTGCCATTGCCATCCCTTCCACTCTGTTGTGTGAAAAGGAAAAAATAAAAAGTGATCCTGCAATGCTCACTAGACTTGTCAGCAAACAAGTAATCAGTACCATTCCAATTGTCCATATTGTTAACGAAAACCAGTTTAGTAGAAGCACTGATGCAATGGTTGAAATTATTGCTGGAAACAAAAGCCTTGACAGGATATATCCATTTTTTCCCACGGGTGTTACCGCTATATAACTTGCCATATTTTCGTCATGTTCTGTCAGCATTACCATAGAAGATGCAAAGCAAAACATGTAGGGAGTTAAAAGACTTAATAGCAAATCAAACAAAAGATAATAATCAGTGAGAATTGTCGCCTCCTGGAAATATTCACACAAAATCCTCTCAACAAGTGGAATTCCGAAACGAAAAAAGAAAGCTGCCAATATGGGTGCTATGCATACTATCGCAAGCATACTATCCGTGAATATCTGCTGTATAAAAATGCGAAAAGATTGGAAAAGCGGTTTCATAATTTCATACCTCCCAGTGACCGAAAGCTTTTAGTTACTGCATGGCAGGCAAACAGAACAGACAAAGCAGTCCATAATGTCAGAATGAAAACCGCAGGAAGTGCATCCGGTCCGTTTTGGCAAAGCTCTATTATGCTAACACCTGGGTGGAATAACAGCCAGCGTGACTTCCAGCCGAATAAATAGGCGATGGCAGGAAGGTTAATCAATAGTTCCGCAGGAATGGTTACTATAATAAACTGGTTCAGCGATGCAATATTGGCAGCCAACATCAAACCTACAGCCGAAAACAAGCAGGAGCCAATAAAAACTCCGAAAATAAAGTAAAAAGGATTTGATATCACCTCTCCAAAATAACCAATTAAAATACCAACCACTGTTGAAACAACAGCAATGGAAAGCAGTTTTGCCATCACATATTCGCAAGGCTTTACAGGGGATATGGCAATAGTATTAAGTACTCGCTCACTTTTTTCAAAAAGAACGATTGACCCCATGAAATAAAGACCCATTGCTGCAGGATCGGAAAAAATCATCAAAATTGCGACTTCTTCTCTCCAAATGTCTGGCAATACAAAGAGCAGGCTAATATAGAGTACAGCAAAGATTGAGTACAGAAAATAAAAACCATATTTAAACTGAAAACGAATATCGCCTATAAGCAGTGCGGTCGTCTTCATTGTAATCGCCTCCCCGTTAGTTCCACAAAAATATCATTTAAGGTGGGCTCGCTGCTATGGATGGACAGCAGGCGGTTTTCACGGACAAGATTCTGTAGTATGGCGTCTCTTCCTGTCTGATTCAAAGGGATTTCTACATGTTCTTCCCTGTCATTTTGAGAATAAGTATATCGAACCTTTGACGCACCCCTCGACATAATGAGATTTCTCGGTGAGTCGAGAACCCGCAGTCTGCCATCTACGATAAATGCCACTCGGTCGCAAAGCTCAGTCGCATCATACATGTTATGGGTGGTCAATATAATGGTTTTTCCCTTTGCTTTCTCCTGTAAAATGATATCCTTCATGAGCCTTGCATTGGATGGGTCAAGTCCTGTTGTAGGCTCATCTAAAAATAATAGTGTGGGGTCATGAATCAGTGATTTAATGAAATTCAGCCTTGACTTCATCCCTTTGGAAAATTCAGACACTTTCTTATTAGCATCTTGAAGCAATCCAACGCTTTCAAGCAACGGATTGATGTCCATTTGCTTTTTATAAAGGGATGAGAAAAATCGCAGGTTTTCCCGTGCGTTCAACTTTTCGTACAGGCTGGGAAATTCAAAATCCACTCCAATATTTTCATAGAAGCTGTTATCATGAGTTTTGACTTCTGTTCCATTCACCACAACACTGCCAGAATAGTTTGTCAAAAGCCCTGTCAGGATTTTTTGCAGAGTACTCTTGCCCGCACCGGATGGTCCCAAAAAACCAAAGATTTCACCAGTGTTTACGGTAAAGCACATATTTTCTATAAATGGTTTATTCGTGTAGCTAAACCTCAAATTCTTTACACTTATCATAATGCATCCCCCTCAAACATCTGAATGACAATACCATGGATTAAGATCTTCAAGGCATCGTCAAATGCATCTTCTCCTATCTCACGCTTGTGCAGCATGGATAGAAAAATAGCTCTAAAGGCGGCACTGAAGGTCTTGATATTCTCTGTTTTTGTGTTTGGTAACATGGTCAGGAACCGCTCAATACTGAGATCATCCTTATTGACATGGTCTTCCACAACTTCCGAAGGCAACTTTCGCATAAGTAGCTCCATATCGCCATTTGTCATAAACAGAAATAAAAAAGATGCTTCTACTTTTTTATATAACCCAAAAATCAATGCAGTGACTTTATCAGTCGTGACTTCCTTATTCATGACATCTATTTGATTTATCAGGTCTGATTGTATTTCATCATGAAACGCACAGAACACATCAAAAAACAAAAGTTCTTTCGATTCATAAAAGAGATAAAACGTCCCTTTGGGAATATTTACTCTTTTTACAAGCTCATCAACCGTTGTTTTTCTCACTCCAAACTTTGCAAGGCATACTTTGGCTTCATCCATCAGCCGCTGCTTGATATATGCACGTTCACTATCCGTGAAGGTTTTTGGCAATGATATCACCTCCTAAAACTATTTGACTATAATTTATATTATAGTCAAATTATATTAGTATCCCATTTATTTGTCAATTAGAATCATTTATCTACTATGAAATTTATATGAAATACATACTCCTATGCATCATAAATTAAGGATAGCATTTGTTAAATTGCTATCCTTAATTTATGATGTAATTGTGCCTGATTCTACTAGTCTAGACAGTGGGCTTTTGTGTATATTTTTTGATGTTTCTAGTATGGAATCAAGGGATAATTGCTTTTTTACCTCCTAAATATTCTGCATCCTTGCTAATTTTCTTCCTATTCTATTTATCGGTTCATACATCTCAATTAAGTGTGGCAATACTGTGGCAAGAAGCAGTGATGGCACTTATTTTCCATCTTCCGGTTTCTTCATGCTATCCTGACCCGGCTGTCCTCCCCGTTCTCCTCGACCACCCATTCCTTGCTGTCCATTACTAGTTACCACTGAGGATAGTGTGATTTCTGAAGTCTGACTCCCACAAGTTAATGTATAAGTCTTATCCTTTGTAAGACCTGGTGTACTGATAACCACAGATTGATATTGCTTGTTTGGCGTATAAGCCGCCACAACCTTTCCATCTTTATCGGTTAATTTTACTTCTGTTCCCGCTTCACAAGCTGTTGTCAAGTTATATAAAATAGAGTACTGGCTGGAGGAGTCTGAGAATCCCTGTGCCATTCCTGTGCTACCTGATACGACAACAGTTCCACCCGTAATCTCAGCAGTTCCATTGTAATCAAGTCCACCGTTTCCACTATTTGTAGGACCGCTTACATAAATATTACCGCCTGATATATAAAGACCACCGTTGGAGTCAATCCCATCTCCTGATGCATCAACTATAATCGTTCCGCCTGTAATAGAAATATAACAGTTGGCATCAGCTTCAAATGAATTGCCACCACCTCCTCCAAAGCCTTCTGGTCTTGATTGTCCAGGCTGTCCAGGCTGTCCTGGCTGTTTAGTGCCTGTTTTATTTGTTTCTAATTGAGTTGTCGAGGTTTCTGTCGTATCACTTTTGCCAGTTGCTGCATTAAATCCATCATCTTCGGCTTTTATATTGATTTTGCCATCTTCAATGAGAATAGCAGTTCCTTCAATTCCTTCCTGAGATTTTGAAATAGTAATATCACCACCATTAATATACACATACCCTTTTGTGGTATCATCACCATTCTTTGATTGAATTCCATTTCCAGTAGTCGCACTTAGGTTAAATATCCCATCTTTGATTTTTACACAATCTTTTCCATTTAATGCATCCTTCACTGCTGTGATATTGAAGGTTCCACCAGTGATAATAAGATCATCTTTCGATGCAATTCCATAATTATAGTTACCATTGATATTTAAGGTTCCATCCCCATTGATGGTTAAATCTGCCTTGC
The DNA here is from genome assembly GCA_049684915.1 of Lutisporaceae bacterium. Taxonomy (GTDB): domain Bacteria; phylum Bacillota; class Clostridia; order Lutisporales; family Lutisporaceae; genus GWB2-37-7. The sequence goes on from JBAVGO010000197.1 coordinate 8,287, forward strand.
TAAAAATAACGCCATCCACATTATTATCATCCGTCTGAGCGTATTGTGCACCATCGGTCAATGTATTTTCAGTTTTCTCTTTTAGAGTGATAAATGTTTTGTCTGCGTTTTTAATATAGATTGGGGCATTATCCAAAGAGGTAATAGATACTCCATTTAATACAATCTGTACCTTGTCATTATCCTCGGCATCCACTACAATCTGTCCATCTTTCAAAGTACCTGTAATTACATAAATACCTTCATCGCTGATTGTCAATACACCATCCTTGGAGGTTGCTCCATCACCCGAAATATTCATATCGTTTCCATTAAATATAATATGTGTTGCTGTACTCTCTTCATATCCCACATCCAAATCTCTTGCTGTAAATTCTTTATCCACAACCACCTGCGAAGCGATGGTACTAACTGTCGTAGTTCCAATCTGACTATCCTGACTTAATCCACATCCGGTTAATAAAGTTGTCACAATTGTTATAATTGATAAATAATATCTCAAATTTTTTCTCATCTTGTTACCTCTCTTTCTTTTATTAAAGTTCTTCACTTCCAAATGCAACTTTACCACAAGTGATTTCCAAGTTTCCATTTCTACAACGAAGCTGGTCAATTAATACCTTTTCCTCTGTTGGATATTTTAATCGGATACGATAATCTAATTTGTAAAGGCTTCCCATATTAACTGTTTTTACCTTAATCAATTCATGTTTTGTTGTGTACTGCTTGAATAAATCATCAAAGATTCCTGTATAGTCCAGTCCTTCCGGAATAGTAATCTTTAACTCCTTTTCTTTGTATTTTGGTTCACCAAAGCTGGTAACATTGTATAAAATACTTACGCCACCAATGATGACAATAAATAATACTGCTGCTGTCAAATATCCCATTCCTGTTGCAAGACCAACTGCCATTGCTAGGAAAATACTGCTGATTTCCTTTGCATTTCCTGGTATAGAACGAAAACGAACCAGACTGAATGCTCCCATAACAGCAACCCCAGTACCAAGGTTTCCATTGACTAGCATAATAACGACTTGAACAATTGCTGGAAGCAAGGCAATGGTCATGACAAATCCTTTACTGCTGCTGTTATATAAGCCGTGTACCCATGCAATCACTGCTCCTAACATCAGGGAACAGACAATACAAATTAAAAATGTATCTGTTGAAAATGCATCTGTTAAAATTGAATTAAGCATATCTGATTTCTCCTTTTTTTCTTTCATTTTTCTTTAATTGTTCTGATGTCTGATATGCATTCCCATATTTAGAGAATGATGTCGGATAAATTTCTAATTCATCTAATATATGTGATAACCAAAGGGGCATATTCCCCGGAATCTTAATCTCCATAAGCCGTTGACCTTCTTCTAACAGCTGATTGCCACTGACTCCAGCTCCTAACCAAAGTTTATCTTCTCTCCAAAGAATGTTACTATCAAAGGTAACACGAAGTTCTGGATCCTCCACTCCATACGCGGCTATTCGGTTATAGGAAATATGCATGGCTGGTGCAATATCTTTATAGAAGTTTAAAAACCAGTCGATTTCTCTTGTAATTTGCGATGGCTGGCTGACTGGTTCTAAATCATATAAATAACTTTCAGCCATAGAAAGTTCCATTTTCACACGTCTTTTGTAAACGATTCCTTTATACTTCTTTTTTAATTCAACAAAAACCATATCTCCATCTAACGGTGTTCCATAGCTTCTTAGTCTTAACTTCTCCTTGTAGATCGGTTTCTCCAGAGAAGTACGAATCAGCAGATGATCTGGTGTGTCAAAGTAAATATTACAAATAGTTGTTTTCCTAAAATTATCTATAATAAGTATATCTTGAAGTTTCTGTCTAAGCATTTTGTATTTCTTTTCACTTAGTAAATATTTCTTTTCATATCTTTTAAATGTTCCTTGAAATTTGCTCATTTTGATTCCTCCTGTCTTTAATTTGTTGCTATATGATATACCTATTGTATTACTCTCACTTAAAATGAACCTTAAATCGAACTTTAAATTTACCTTAAATTTTTCAAATAAATAGAGCAAGATAATTGACCGAAATAATCAACTATCTTGCTCACTTACATTCGCATATATATTTAAAGTGATATAATTTCAATCATAACCACCCGTAAAACGGGTGGTTTGCTCTAGCCCTATAAGGGCACGTTACTGGCCGTGTCTTAAGACACGCTGAATTATCCGCCAACCGCACAGATTTCTCAAGCTTCCCCTAAAGGGGCT
>JBAVGO010000198.1:0-5543 GCA_049684915.1 Lutisporaceae bacterium
CTATGAGGATAATGCTACAATTCGGCGATATCTTATTGAATACGGTTTTATGGAAAGAACAAATGATTGTAAGGAGTATTGGTTAAAATGATTGATATAACAAGATTTTTAGATGAAAAACTAAGAGTTAAGATCTGGCCTGCAAAGAAAGATTTTAAAGCAGAAATTTTAAGATATGTATCAACAAAATTTGAACAGGATAAGTTTTACACAGAGAAAGAAGTAAATGAGATTATTGAAACGTGGCATACTTTTGGTGATTATTTTTTGATTCGTAGAGGTCTCGTTGATTATGGGTTTTTAACAAGGACTAAAGATGGTGCAAGGTATTGGAGAGAAGAAACTCCTATATAGAACACACCAATTAACAAAAACAAAAAAGGTCATTGAGTTTTCAATGACCTTTGCGTTCCGATAATATTATCGGTCTGATATCTCCACCATAAATTGCTCAATTAACTGGTGTACGCTAGTATAAGGGTTCATATCCTTTATCGCTGTTAAAATATTTTTTCCTTTTGTCTGATAGCCCACCTCGAGGGCTCTGGCATTATCTATAGCTTTTTCAATATCGCCGTTTTGCAGTATCTCACGGGTTTTGCCTTTATGACCTTTTTTGTAGGTACTCCGTAAATGATCAGATAATCGGCGATATGTTTCTCGCTTGCTTAATTGTGCATCCACATCTTCAAAATGCATTAACAGCCATGTTTCAAACAAGTAATTTGAAATCAATAGCTTGTACTCCTTATCATCAGATTGCGAAGCAGTTACAACAGCTTGAATGTCGGGCGGATCGTCACAATCGAAAGCAAGATATTTTCCATAATCTTTATACTTACGGTTATTTTCTTCTTGTTCCATATAACTATTAGCGAAGTTCAAAACTGTTTGAGCATTACCATTTGCGGTTTCAATTTCTGCTTTGACATCAGTGTACTTGTTTTTATTGATAATTTGGGCAAAGTAATCAAAGTAGAACTTCTCAGTCTTTCCTTCACAAAAAATAATTAGATGACCGATATTCGTTTTCTTAGTCTGTGATAAACGTTGCGGGGAAAGCTCTGTTCTACCCATCAATCTCACCGCCCAATAATTCATCATAGTTAAATATAGGAATAGCACCATACTTTCCTTGCAAATAGTCCTTACTAAAGGTTGCATCTTCACGAACCTTCATATCTGATAGTGCAAATAATGAAGATGCACCTTGTTCATTTTTGTCAACAAACATGACCTCATCACGCCGAAATTGATTGTTGTTGAGAAGCGAAATGTCATGTGTTGTAAAGATAAGCTGCGCCTTTGTATTACTGCTTGCTTGAAAAATGTCTACAATCAATTTAGTGAGCAGTGGGTGTAGCCGTGCAGACATTTCGTCAACAATGAATACTCCACCCTTATCTATCATTTCAATAACATTCTGAATATATGCTAAAAATCGAAGTGTACCGGTTGACTCTTGTTGGAGATCAAAGTACTTTTCACTTACAATTTTATCATTTCCATCATATATATCATGAACAGTACGGATAATCTTTTCTTTTTTTTCTTTGCCTGTATTTTCGTTTGTGATGACTTCGGTTTGGACATCCAAACGTTTAATACCAACATCAATCAAGCGTAGATAGCGCTCAACTTTTTCACGATACTTTTTATTTTTTCTTAGCTTTTCTGAAAGTATAACTGATCCTGCAAGTCTTTTAACTGTTGATTCAAATATAATTTCTGAAAACACATTATACTCATTCATGAAGAAGGAAATAAAATCACCGAGTATAGTTTCTTTTGACTCATCATCAAGAAAATACTCAAGAACAGAAAGGTAAAGTCTTCCTTCAGGAATTTTTTTATAGGCATTCAACATTTTTTGATATTTGTTACCATAGGTAATATCTGTACCTTTTCTTTCGTAAACCTTTTTATCGTCAATAAAATACCATTCATTTAGCACTTCTTTAGAAGTACATTCAAAACCGTATTGAATTTGTTTTTTATTGTGAATAAATATAATATCAAATTCAGATGCATCGTTTTTATCCTTTGATAGCATAAAAGGCTCTAACTTTATTTCTATCTGTTGATCCGAGACATAAAAATCATTATTCTCTTTCTTATTCATAAACTGAGAAAAGATATACTGTTCAAAAAAGAACATTGCAGATATTAAATTTGATTTACCAGACGCATTGGCACCGTATAAAGCAGTTGTTTTCAAGAGATTTGTTTTTTCGTCAATGTTTATGATATGCGAAGCATGTTGAACATAAGCGGTTGCTCTCATATCTAATATTGATTCATTTTTAAATGAAGTATAATTTTTAACCTTAAACATTAAAAGCATATCAGTTCCTCCAAATAGAGTTTTTATATATTATATTATACCCAAAAAAAAGAAAAATACAACTATATTTACGAAAAAAGCAAAAATATAGTTAAATATATTAATAATATATAAAATTATTCTTGTTATTTGGGATATTATCGAGAAAATGCTATCTCAAATAAATTTCTCATGAACAAGTCTGTTCACAATTTAGTTGAGATAGCATTTCCAAAAACAAAAAAGGTCATTGAGTTTTCAATGACCTTTGCGTTCCGATAAGATTATCTTCTGAAATCTCTGCCGCCGCCGCCACGGTTATTTTGAGCTTTCTTCGCTCTTCTACAATCGGGACATCTTTGTGGTTCGTTTTCAAAGCCTTTTTCTTTATAAAAAGCTTGCTCACCTTCAGTGAATACGAAAGTGCTGCCACAATCTTTACAGGTTACGTCTTTGTCAGCCATGATTTACCTCCTAATTGTTCAATGGACTTATCTATATTATTGCCAAGCTTTTATCAAAAAATGCTGGATATATCCAAAAAATGATTAATATTTTTGGATATAATGTATTATATGTAAAAGCTGTATTAAAATAAAGTTTATTTATATGATTTTTATATAGCTAACTGCACAAAATAATAAAGTAATAAGCAAATAAGGAGGAAAAAATAATGCGTGAAGGATTATTACCAACATTGGTTGGAAGTGCAGTTATGGCAAGTGGAGCAGTTATGAGAGGTGCAGACATGCAAAAAAGAGGTATGCATAAAAAAGATATGCTTCCTATGTTAGGAGCTGGTCTTGTAGGCTTCGGTTTGGCACATGTAATACTAGGAACAAAAGACTTAGTAAAATAATGCAAAAATAAATGAGCAAGGGCAGTAAAAAACTCTTACTCATTTATTTTATCTTAAAGCCCCATGCTATACTGTCGAATCTTATTCATGGTTCTATATGCCTCAACTCCTTGCAGGGGTGTGGGCTGATAATTGTTTCGATGACTTACAGAGGATACAGAGATGGGAATAATCTGTCCTTCCTCAGCATCCAGCACATTCTCCTTGAACCAAAAGCTGTGTTGATATATATAAGCATCTTTATCACTAGGGTTTTTATTGCCCCCAAAGCAAAAGTTGCCAAGACTGTATACAATGCTTTTACCTTTGTATTGTTCAACACCTTGAATAACATGAGGATGATGTCCGAGCACCAAGTCACAGCCAATATCTATGCAATAATGCCCTAAGTCCTTTTGGATAGCATTGGGAAGATACTTTTTCTCTTCTCCCCAATGGAAGCTTACTATTATAATGCTGACTCCCTTTTCCTTAAGGGAGTCCACAGCTTTTTTTATTTCTGTTTTCTTTTGCTTGCTACTTTCCCATCCAGTATAGCCGAGCAAGGCAATTTTGATACCTTTTACCTCGGTAATATATTGGTGTTCAAAGCCAAAATAACCTATCTGTGAATTGGTAAGCTGTAGGACTGTATCCGTATAACCCTTCTCCAAGTAATCGAATATATGGTTATTTGCCAGATTTACAGCTTCTACACTACCTTGCTTAAGTATCTCAGTATATGCAGGCTTAGCTTTGAAGCGGAACTGCTTCTCAGCCTTATCACATGCAGTGGTAAAGGGTGCCTCCAGATTGGCTATTGTCAGGTCATCTCTTTCAAATATTGGCTTAACCTTCTCCAAAAAGTATGAATAATTGCTCTTTTGTAGCTCTAATTCATGATCAAAGCTATTGGTGTATGAAGCATTTGCGTCTCTTCCTAAGGTGATATCACCTGCTGCACTTATAGTAATTATAGTGTATTCAGCTAGCCGGGTTCCTTCATTAATAGGTTCAGGGATATCAAGAGGATTGTTGGTATCCGCCCAAATACCTGTATTTGCAATAATAAGACTTATGATAATAAGACAAACAAGCAGTTTGATGTAAATTTTCTTATTCAAAGTTATACTATCTCCCTTTTGTTTAATATATGAACAAGCTGTAGTTCTATTTAGAGTAATTGACAATTCTTCAGCTGTTTATACAAAAGGAAGGAATAAAAAAAGCTGTTGATTAATCAACAGCCTCACATTACATCTGAATATTTCTTTGCAAAGTATTCAATTATATCGCTTCTTCTAATAATTCCTATAAAGATTTCACTGTCATCTACAACAGGTACAAAGTTTTGCGTTACAGTTAGAGAAATCAGATCCTCTATAGATGATGTGATTTTCACAGGTTTGTTGTAAATTCTCTGAGGTACCTCCTTAAGCTTTACCTTCTCAGTGTTTTCAAAGCACAAGTCCGGAGTATTTTTAAGCTTCCAGAGCAAGTCACCTTCAGTGATTGTACCGGCATATTTTCCGCTATTATCTATCAGAGGAATTGCTGTGTACCTGTGATGCTCCATTTTTTCTAAGGCCTGACGCATGGTATTATTGGGAGACAAATGGATAGTCTCTGATTTGGAAACAAGGAAAAAAGCTACGTTCATGTAGTTAACCGCACCTTTCGTTATGCAAATTTTATCCCTTAATTTAATTATATCATTTTAGACTCTTTATAGTAATCTTATTGAAGATATTCTTATGCTATTTTTTTCTCGGGGTTTTTTATTCTATAGTAATTTGTTCCCCATACACCCAAGATAATCATCGCACCTCCGATTAACTGGTACCAATGGAAAGGTTCATGTCTTACAGATACCCCTGCAATTACGGACACAACCGTAGTTAGGTTTGTAAAAACTACTGCACTTGATGCAGGTAGCTTAGACAGCATATAATTTATCATGAAGAAGGCAAGTATGGATGAAAGTATTCCGAGATAAAGTATGGCGGATACTGCACTAAAGGATGTAAATCCTGCAAAATAAGTGTTTAGTGTACCTTGTGAAATACTGCTAATAACAGCAATTACATTAAAGGTAATAGCAGCTACAACCATCATAACGAAGGTTATTTCCACCGGGGTGAAATGTTTTGAAAGCTGTCGGGAAAGTATGTTGAATATTGCTGCTGACAGTACTGCTCCCATTAACGCAATAATACCTATTAAGCTTCCACCGCTACTTAAATCCCCTGATAAAGCAACTATAAAAATAACTCCTATAACAGAGACTCCTATGAATGCTATTTGAGCTTTGCTTGGCTTCTCACCAAGAAAGGCTATGGCCATAAGTGTTACAACTACGGGTATCAATGCTATCATTATGCC
>JBAVGO010000199.1:0-6599 GCA_049684915.1 Lutisporaceae bacterium
CCATCAAACTCCACTTTGTTTATATACTTGCCCTGTGTCAAAAGCAACTTAGTCTTGCTATCCTCAAGAATGTAGCTTATTCTATCCTCTGGATATTCAGGGTCTATTGGCAGATATGCTCCTCCAGCCTTTAGAATTCCCATTATCCCTGTTATCATTTCAAGGGATCTCTCTACCATTATTCCCACAATACTATTTTGTTTTACTCCCTTTTCTCTTAGGGTTCTTGCCAATTGGTTTGATTTTGCGTCCAATTCCTTGTAAGTTATGGATTCTTCTTCATATATTGCAGCTATATTGTCAGGAGTTTCTGCTGCCCGTTGTTCAAATAGTTGATAGAGAGTTTTATCCTTTGGATATTCAGCTGTTGTATTGTTAAACTCTATAAGTACCTGTTGCTTTTCTTCCTCATTTAATAGATCTATTTCCCATATAGACACATCAGGATTATCTGTTATTGCTGTTGTCACCATCTCATAATGACCTACAAATCTTTCCATGGTTTCTCTTTTGAACAGCTTACTGCAATATTCGAAATTGAGTATGATTATATTGTCAGTTTCTATTGCTTCTAAAGTCATATCAAATTTAGCTATATCGTAGCTAAGAGGATAAAGGCTCAGATTAAGATTATTTTTAACATCTTGTATATTATTACCACCTTGGGTTGGTGCGTTATTTTGCATATTAAACATCACATCAAAAATTGGGCTTCGGCTTAAATCCCTTCGTAGGCTTCCATTTGAATTACTGTTTAGCTTATTTACCAGTTCTTCAAATTGGTAGTCCTGATTTTCGTAAGCTTCCAGACAATTCTCTTTCACTTCATCTAAGAACTCACTAAAGGACTTGTAGAATTCGGGGTAATTTCTTATAGCCAATGTATTGACGAACATACCAATAATATTTTCTAAGTCTGCATGGGGTCGTCCAGCGATAGGACTTCCAATAATTATGTCTTCCTGTCCAGAATATTTTGAAAGTAACACATTATATATAGCTAAGAGAACCATATAAAGTGTTGTTCCTGTTTTTTGGGCAATTTCTCTAAGTCTTGAAGTAAGTTTTTCATTTAGTTGATAGCTTATATGCTCTCCCTCAAAGCTCTGCATGTATTGTCTTGGGTAGTCCGTAGGAATACTGAGCACAGGTATTTCTGAATCGACAAATTTGCTCAACCAGTATGTTTCCTGTTTTCTCATATTATCTGAATTTAAAAGATTGTTTTGCCATACAGCATAATCCTTGTATTGTATATTAAGAGTCGGCAGCTCTCTGCCGCTGTATATATCAAAAAATTCCTTTGTCAAAACATCAGTGGATACCGCGTCAGAAATAATATGATGCATATCACGGAAAAGTATATATTTATTTTCTTCAAGCTTTATTAAGCCAACTCGCATAAGAGGTGCTATGCCCAAGTCAAAGGGTTTGACCCAGCTTTGCAAAATGTCCTCTACTTCATCCTCCTTTGCTTCTTTGTAATTCAACACAAAATCCACTTTTTCTTGGATACTTTGTACAGGATCTTCATCTGTAAGCTTAAATTCAGTTCGGAATGCTTCATGTCTTTCTATAAGCTTACTGAAAGTCTCTTTTATGAGCCCTATATCTAAGCTGCCTTCTATAATCATTGGTATAGGCATATTATAGGTTGTACTTTCCAAATCGAACTGCTGTAGTGCAAAGATACGCTTTTGTGCGGAGGACATAGGATAATAGGCCCTCTTTTCTACTGGCTCAATTGCAGCATAGATATTTTGGGCTGCTTTTTGTATATACTCTGACAATGCATTGATTGTGGGTGTTCTGAAAATCTCTCCCAGGGGTACTTCTACATTTAATTCCTTGTGCATTTTGGTTGCAATTCCGATAACCTTAATAGAATTTCCACCTAATTCGAAGAAATTGTCATTGATACCGATTCTTTCTATGCCTAATACATTCTGCCATATTAAAGCTAGTTTTTCTTCCAGCTCATTTCTAGGTGCTTCATACTCTACACCTGTAATTACATTTCCATCAGGTATGGGTAATGCTTTTCTATCTACCTTGCCACTCTGTGTAGTGGGTAAGGTAGCCAATTGCACAAAATAATCAGGCAACATATATTGAGGCAGTTTTTCCAGCAAATGTCCCCTTATTTCGGGAACTGTGATTTCTTCATCGGATACTATGTAAGCACATAGGTACTTCCCTCTTATTTCATCCTCTTTTACAATTACTATTGCATCCTTAACAGTTGCATAGCTAAGAAGCCTGCTTTCTATTTCATCCAGTTCTATACGGAAGCCTCTTATCTTGACCTGCTGGTCTATTCGCCCCATGAACTCTATATTTCCATCTTGCAGCCATCTTACCAAATCTCCGGTCTTGTACATTATTTCTCCAGGTATGAATGGGTTTGGTACAAACTTTTCAGCTGTCAGCTCTGGTTTATTTAGATATCCTCTTGCAACTCCGTCTCCAGCTATGCAAAGCTCCCCAGCTATACCTATTGGCAGCAGCTCTTGGTGGCTTCCCAAAACGTAAATTTTATAGTTTGCTATAGGTTTTCCAATAGGTATGTTCACTATATCATTTTGACTACACTTGTAATAGGTTGCACATACTGTTGTTTCAGTCGGACCATAGGTGTTATAGACCCTAGCGTATTCCAGCAGATTGTTGAAATATTCTCTCTTTAGCACATCTCCACCGCTTATAAATGTGTGTATACTTTTTAACTGCTCTGCTTTATTTATTTCATTCAGCAGAAGTGGAGAACAGCTTATCAAATTTATATTATTTTTCGAAACTATTTCACTGAGTTTATTGATATCTAAAACCTTTTCTTTTTGTACTATAACTAACTTTCCACCTACTGATAATATTGGAAATACTTCTTCTATAAATGCATCAAAGCAATAAGTAGCCTGTTGAAGGAAGGTATCCTCCGAGGTTATAGCAAATTCGCTCTTAAATGCTGCAACATAAGCCGATATATTACTGTGTTTAACCATTACTCCCTTGGGAATTCCAGTTGAGCCAGATGTATATATAATATAAGCTAGGTCATTAGGCACATTAATTATTTCTAAGTTTGAGCTGTCTTCATTGTAGAATTCACCTTTATCTAGACTAATTATTTCTATTGGAAATTGCACAGTTGACTTAAATTGCGACTGTGTCAACAAAATATTGCATTTACTGTCCTCTAGCATATATTGTATTCGTTCAGTTGGATATTTGGGATCTATGGGGACATAAGCCCCACCTGATTTAAATACAGCCATTATAGCAATTATCATTTCTATAGAACTGTCTACCATAATCGCAACCGTGTTATCCTGCTTCACTCCGATTTCTCTCAATTTTCTTGCTACTTGATTGGATTTTTGATTTAATTCTCCATAGCTCAGGCTCTGTTCCTCAAAGCTAATTGCTGTTTTATCAGGTGTTCTCACTACTTGTTCCTCAAATAATTGCTGAATCACCTTTTCTCTAGGGTATTTGACACAATTGTCATTAAATGTATGCAGCAAACAATGTTTCTCATCATCAGAAAGCATGTCCAAATCACCAATTATATTTTGAGGGAAATCTACTGCTTCTTTTGCAATACGCAAAAAATGTTTCATAAAGACTTCAATCGTTTCTCTCTTAAAGAGCCTTGTGCAGTATTCAACTCCAAAACTTATACGGTCATAATCTTCATTGATGTAAAGAGTTATATCATATTTGGATGTAGTGTGTTCTGTATCATAAATACTGATGTTAAAATCCTTGAGCTCTTTACTCACATTTCCTTTAGCATAGTTTTGAAGAATTATCATAACATCAAATAATATATTCCTGCTAATATCCTTGTGAATATTGAGTTTATCTATCAATTCTTCCATTGGATACTGCTGATTATCATAGGCGTTTAGTACAATTTCCTTCAGTCTTTCGAGGTACTCCTTAAAGGTCAAACTCCTATCTGGACGGCATCGCAATACAATATTATTCAGAAAGAGCCCTATAAGTCTTTGCGTATCTACATTATTTCTTCCGGCAGTAACAGTGCCTATCAGTATATCCTCCTGTGCTGCGTATTTTGACAGGGTGACACTGTATATCCCCAAAAACACCATGAATAGAGTTGCATCGTTTTCTCTTGCAAGCTCCCGAAGCTTTAATACTAATTCTCTATCCATTTCTAGCTCATAAGTATCTCCCTCGTCGGTAAATATACTTGGTCTTGGAAAATCTGTAGGCATATTTAGCACAGGTATTTCTTCTGACTTTTGGAATTGTTCCAACCAGTATTCTTCATATCTTTGCATTTTTCCAGATTGATAAAGATCATTCTGCCAGCAGGCATAATCCCTATATTGTATTTTAAGCTCAGGAAGCAGCTCACCTTCATAAAGCTTCAAAAAGTCATTGACTAATATAGCCTGAGAGCTTCCGTCTGATATAATATGATGTATGTCCATCATAAGTACACATTTTTCAGGGCTAAGACGAATTATGCCTATGCGCATTAGAGGAGCTTTGGTAAGGTCAAAGGGCTGTATGAAATCTTTTACTATTTTTTTAATTTCTTCTTCTGTTGCATCCCAAAGAGCTATTTTGAAATCAATATTGGTATGTATCCTCTGCACAGGCTCTCCCTTGATTACATCAAAGGAGGTGCGTAGGGTTGAATGTCTCTCTATAAGTGCTTTAAAAGCACTTTCCATTCTTTTTGCATCTACTTTTCCGCCCACTTTATATATCATGGGCATATTATATATAGTGCTTATTCCGTTTATTTGTTCATGCATATACATTCTTTTTTGTACGGAGGAAATAGGATAGTATTCTCGCTCTTCAATTGGCAATATATGATTCTTTTTTGAAATTCTTGCATTTTCTATATATGCGGCAATTGCTCCTATTGTAGGAGTTTCAAATATCATCTTTACAGGAACTTCCACATCAAATTCATTCTCTATCATTGAAGTCAGATACGTTGCTTTTAATGAATGTCCCCCTAATTCAAAGAAATTGTCATGTATTCCTATTTTCGGAACCTCAAGCACTTCCTTCCACATCGTTGCAAGTTTCTCTTCAACTGCATTAGAAGGTGCAACATATTCTGTGTTTGCAGTCATTGTATCCTCAGGCTCAGGAAGTGCCTTTCTGTCCAGCTTTCCATTAGGAGTCAAAGGCAGCTTGGACATAGGTACAAAATATGAAGGAATCATATATTCGGGCAAATCCTGAGATATATATTGTCTGATATCCTTTGCAGCAGGTATGTTATCCTCGCAGACGATATATGCACAAAGATATTTGTTTCCGTGCTTATCTTCGTTAGGCAGTACGGCTGCTTCCTTGATAAGTGGGTGTTTGGTCAGTTGCTCCTCTATTTCTCCTAACTCAATTCGATAGCCACGTATTTTGACCTGATAGTCATTTCTGCCTATAAAGTCTACTGTCCCGTCAGTATTCCATCTTGCCAAGTCACCTGTTCTGTACATATATCCTTCTTCAAAAGGACATTTGACAAATTTCTCAGTAGTAAGCTCAGGATGTTTGAGATAGCCTCTGGCTAGACCTTCTCCCCCAATACAAAGCTCCCCAGGTACTCCGATTGGTTGTGTTCGATTCTTGTCATCCAATATATATAGCTTGGTATTAGCTATGGGATATCCGATATTAATTTCCTCTACATTGGTTAATTCACCTACTGTTGACCATATGGTCGTTTCTGTAGGTCCGTACATATTATAAATCCGTGCAGTGGTCATTCCTTTGAGCTTCGTCAAAAGCCCATCAGTAAAGACTTCACCGCCTACCATGATTTCCTTAAGCCTCAAGAAGCTTTGACGACATTTTCCATCTGTGAAGAGCAGCTTCATACGAGATGGAGTAATTTGAAGCATATCAACTCCTTCTTCTAAAATGAGTTGATTTAATAATCTGGCATCCAACTGATGGTTTTCATCAGCAATTATTATTTTCATACCCTGAGTGAGTGGCAGCAGGGTTTCTAGCCCAAATATATCAAAGGATATGGTAGTAAGAGCCAGTATAGTTTTATTGAATTCAAAGTCTATTTTATCAGTCATTCCTTTTATAAAGTTTATAACAGAACGGTGCTCAAGCATAACCCCTTTTGGCTTACCTGTGGAGCCTGAGGTATAAATCACATATGCTAGATCACTTGCATTACTTTCAGAAGCAAGATTATTGCTATCGACTGTATAAATGGCTTCATCATCCAAACATATTATCTCTCCTGCAAAGGATACCAGCTTCGCTAAATGACTCTCTGTAAGCAGTATTGGAGCTTCACTATCCTCTAGCATGTATCCTATACGTTGTACAGGGTATTCTGGATCAATGGGCAGATAGGCACCTCCAGCTTTGAGTACAGCCAGTATTGCAATAATCATATCAAAAGAACGATTTACCATGACTGCCGTAATAGTATCACGCTTCACACCTTTTTCCCTAAGTGCACGTGCTAGACTATTAGCTTTTTGATTGAGAGTAAAATAAGTCATTGTACTACCGTCAAAGGACAGAGCGATTTGATTCGGGGAGCTCTCTACCTGCTCCTCAAACAGCTGGTGGATAGTCTTTTC
>JBAVGO010000200.1:0-2689 GCA_049684915.1 Lutisporaceae bacterium
CTTTTAACCACTCTATATCTAATTCTCCCTCTAACTCCAATGCTCGAGGCATATTATAGCTGGTACTATTAAGTTCAAATTGCTGTAGTACATATATCCTCTTTTGTGCTGATGACATCTCATAATAATCTTTTTCTTCTACTGTCTCTATTGATGAGTATATACTTTCTTCGCTTGCTCTAATATATTCTGATATTTCCTTTATTGTTGGTGCTTTAAATATCTCCTTTAGTGGTATTTCTGTATTTAGTACCTTATGTATCTTTGCAACTAGACTTGTTGCCTTTAATGAGTGTCCTCCCAACTCAAAGAAGTTATCGTTTATACCTATCTTCTCTATTCCAAGTACCTCTCTCCATATAGTTACCAGCTTCTCTTCCGTGCTGTTTCTTGGTGCTTCATATTCTGATCCCGAAGATATACTTCCATTAGGCTCAGGCAGTGCCTTTCTATCCACCTTTCCGTTCGGTGTCAGTGGCATCTTATCAAGCTGTATAAAGTAGGATGGTATCATATAGTTAGGCAGATCTTTAGATAGATGCTCTCTTAGTTCTGATATCGTCAGTTCCTTCGCTCCTACTACATATGCACATAGATACTTGCTTCCACTATTGTCATCTCTTGCTATTATCACTGTCTCTTTTACTGTTTCATAGCTTAGAAGCTTGTTCTCTATCTCTCCCAGCTCTATTCTATATCCTCTTATCTTTACTTGATGATCTATCCTTCCTAAGAATTCAATATTCCCATCAGGCAACCATCTTACTAAATCTCCTGTTCTGTACATTCTAGTTCCAGGCTCAAAGGGATTGTCCACAAACTTCTCAGCTGTAAGTTCCGGCCTGTTTAAATATCCTCTTGCAAGTCCGACTCCAGATATACAAAGTTCCCCTGCTACTCCTAATGGGTTAAGCTTTGAGTATCTATCGATTATGTATATTTTACTATTACTTATTGGTTTGCCAATTACGGGTAGTGCTTTAAATTCGTCAAGCCAGTCAGTTTCTATTATATTTGCAGCTGTTCCTACAGTGGTTTCTGTAGGTCCGTAGTGGTTCATTATTTTGATATTTCCATATAGCTTATATGTTTTTTCTACATCTACAACATTTATCTGCTCTCCACCTAATACTATAAGCCTTAAAGATTTTAATCCCTTACCTTCAGAAAAATATTCCGAATTACATACGGTATTATATAAGGATGGAGTCAATTTTAAATATGTAATTCTATTATCATTAATATATTTTATTAAGGCTTCAGGCTCAGAGTATATCTCCTTTGCTACTATATGAAGCTCTGCTCCATTCAGTATTGAGGGATATAGTGCTGTATACCCCAAATCAAAAGCATAAGAGGACAAAAGTATAGCTTTATCTGTGTAGGTTATTTTCACTTCTTCAGCAAACCAATTTATATAGTTGACTAGACTATTATTTTGCAGCATTACACCTTTAGGTTTTCCTGTTGTTCCCGAGGTGTATATTATATATGCTAAATCATCAGGCTTACTAATCTTATGGAAATTACCCTTATCTCCTGTAAATATTTGTTCATTATCTAATATCAGTATTTCCTGACTCAAAATTATACGACTTTGTAAATGAGACTGAGTCAGAATTATCTCTGCACCGCTGTCCTCAAGTATATAACGTACTCTATCCTCGGGATACTCCAAATCTATTGGAAGGTATGCTCCTCCAGCCTTCAATATTCCCAATATACCTATCAACATCTCAAGGGATCTTTCTACCATAATCCCTACTATGCTGTTAGAACTTACTCCCTTCTCTCTCAGTATTCTTGCCAACTGATTCGCTTTCTCGTTTAGTTCTCTGTATGTAAGCTGCTTATCTTCATACACAACTGCTATGTTATCAGGAGTCCTCGCTACCTGTTCTTCAAATAACTGGTGTATTGTCTTGTCCTTTGGATAGTCTGCTTTTGTATTGTTGAAGTCTATTAATATTTGCTGTCTTTCTTCTTCTGTCAGCATCTCTACTTCTGATAGTTTGATATCTATATTTTCTGTTATTGACTGTATTATATTATCTAAGTGTTTGTACATTCTCTCTATTGTAGCCTTGTTAAATAGTTTCGTGCAGTATTGTATATCTATGCTTGTACTATTTTCCAGCTCTACTACAGTCACAGTCATATCAAGTTTGGATATCCTATTCTCTGACTTATATAGACTTAACTTCATACCCTCTATTATAGCTTCTCCCATGTCCATATTCTGCAGTACAAACATTACATCAAACATTGGGTTCCTACTAAAGTCTCTTGCTACATTCAACTTCTCCACCAGCTCTTCAAACTGATAATCCTGATTCTCATATGCTCCTAATGCATTTTCCTTTACTTCTCTTAGAAACTCTTTAAACGTCTTTTCTCCGCTTGGATAGTTTCTCATTACCAAGGTGTTTACAAACATCCCTATAATATTTCCCAAGTCTGCATGAGGTCTTCCTGCTATCGGACTTCCAACTATTATATCTTCTTGTCCACTATACTTGGACAAAAGTACATTAAAGCTACTTAGTAATACCATATACATAGTACTGCCTGTAGCCTTTGCTATTTGTCTTAGCTTATTTGTCAGCGTTTTGTCTATCTCAAATTCTATAGTATCTCCCTCAAAGCTTTGTAACGCTGGTCTTTGGTAATCTGTAGGAAGATTTAGTAC
>JBAVGO010000201.1:0-5890 GCA_049684915.1 Lutisporaceae bacterium
ATTCAAAACAATACCATCCCCGATATTGCCATAAACAGCAACAAGTACAACAGGTTTTTTGTTTCCTTTAAGAGTATTTAAAAATGGATATAGGATTTTTGGTATTCTTTCTTCATAAACAGGCACACCAATTATTAACATATCTTCGTCAATAGATGAAATATTTGTATTACGTATATTTGGAAAGGTGATATCAATAATTCTAGGGCTGTTTATATCCATCCCTTTGGCAATTGCATAAAGAATATCTTTTGTTGTCCCTGTTGGTGAGAAATATATTACTGCTACTGATTTTATTATCATAACCATTCCCCTTATCAAGATTACCTGTATGTGCATAATTAGTAATTTTCTTAAATTAATTTTAAACTCCTTCGCCCTGCTGAATGACTTACTCCTTGAACCGACTCCGTGACCTGCCCAATACTGGTGAACCCTTGCGTGAGTGCATTGTTCTACGTCGCACCGAGCCCCACAGAGACAAGAGCAACACGGATGCTGCAACCTTAAGTTTACTCTAGTTCATAATCTATATATCAACATTTAGCTATTGATTAACAATAACACCCCAAAGACCAATTAAATCCGCTGCTTGAAACATATTGATAATAGCTCCTTTTAGCTCAATAGGAGGTGTGGATACCATTGGTGCGACAAATTCATTATTGGAAAAATCCACTGTTTCCAATAACGTTTTGAAAAAATTGTTCTTCACAAATCTGGAACCCGTTGCTTCAAACCTTTTCAGTTTTGCCTCAGCCATAGACGATTCGGTAAAGTCAATATGGTCAAATAGAACATCAGACACTTTCGTTTTATCAAAATATGAATACTGAAGATTTGAATATTCAAAAGTTGTTTGCTTTACAACAGTATCACTCATATCTATACCAATACATTTACAGGAAACAAACTTGCATCGCTCAAAATATGAACCTGTAAATTTGCTGTTTGACAAATCGCAAGATTGAAATACAACATCAACAAAGCTTGCATTTTCAAAGTTGCATTTATGAAAGGTACAGCTCTCGAAAATGCTATTTCGGATTTCAATTTTTAAAAACGCAGCTCCCTCAATTTGTTCTTCACAACTTTTTATTTCAGAGAGTGGTGTCTCTTCTAATAAGAAGTCTTGCACAAAAGAAAAAAAATTATCTATCTGAGTGAGTTTATTTGATATTTGCGGACTGATTATACTCATATTATTACTTCCTTTTAGGTTAATAATCTGTCTTTGCTATAGCTCTCATACATTACAGTATCTGCAAAGCCCATCTCCAAAACGTGCGACTGCACCCAGTTAAAGGGTATGCTATGTTTGTGCAAATGGTTTATTCGCCACTAACAACGTGAGTGCAAAGAAGTATTATTCTTTAATTAAATATTTAAAAACCAATTAGCATTCACTTTTGATAAAACCATATTTATCTAACAATAAAATAGATTCTTCAGTTTCATCAAGTTTTGTCTCAAGTGACCAGTTAGCATTTGGAGAATGCAACTCTAATAATTCTAGCGTCTTCAAAATATCTATATTACCTCTACACAACCCCCAGTGATTATCACTTAATCCATCATTGTTATGCAAATGAACATATTTTATATTATCCCCTAAACCTTTAATCCACTCTTCAAGATTCTTTGATGAGTTTACATTGACATGTCCAATATCAAGACATATAGAAAACATAGAACTATTAATAGCTTCAACCAATTCACGTATAATATTGAAATCCTCTTCACATAGGTTTTCTATGTGAATCTCAATATTTTCTTTAATCTCTGAAAGAAAGTTATCCCAGAACTTAACTGAGTTATTAATCCACGCTTTAGGGAAAGTTGCTTTTGGTACATAACCCGCATGGAATATTATATGCTGTGCTTCAAACTTTCTGGCAGTCTCATAAGCTGTTAGAAATCTATTATTCACTACCCTTACAATTTCCGGATCGACACTTCCAGGAAATAAATCAATAAATGGTCCATGTAATGAACGTTTATGGATATTAGATAACTTACCTTTTACAGACTCTATTGTCATATTATAATCATTCAATTTATATGGCTCTATAAAACCTAAAACCTCGATCCCCAAATCATACTTTTCGGCTAGCTTAAAAATCTGTTCACTTTCATCTCTAACACTCGATACAAAGATATTCTTCAATATTTCACTTCCTTATATAGTCTCATGCCTCATCTGCCCAATATCATTCCGTGCTCACGACATCACTGAGTCACACCCAAGATAAATACCCACTGGCTGCTTTAGCTGACGAAGGGGTGTGCTCTGCTTTCAATGTGAGTGCATTGTTATATGATGTTGTATGCCATGTAGGGCTACATCCTAGCAAGATCACTCCATCAACATTTCCAACATCCTTTTTCTATTATTCATAAAATCATGCATTATCTGAAAATGTTCTGTTTCTTCATATGCAATCTTCCTAAACCCATTACCAAGTTTATATATATCAGCATTTGGATATGCCATAATAATTGGTGAATGAGTTGCAATTATAAACTGAGAATCTTTATTGACTAATTCATGAATCTTCGTAATCATAGACAACTGTCGCAAAGGTGATAGTGCCGCTTCTGGTTCATCTAAAATATAAATGCCCTTTCCTCTAAAACGGTTAGTTAAAACCGCAAAAAATGACTCACCGTGCGATTGTTCATGAAGCGAAACCCCTCCATATGCATCAATCACACGAGGTGAAATTCCGCCTTTGTCTAAATCATCAATATTTGAAGCCATATTATAAAAGCTCTCGGCTCTCAGGAAGAAACCATCTGATGGATGCTTTATGCCTTTGACCAACTTAATATATTCATTCAATTCAGAATGGGTATTTCTCGTTTCAAAATTAAAATTTTTTGTACCTCCTTCAGCATTGAATCCATATGCTACCGCTATTGCTTCTAATAATGTTGATTTTCCCGTTCCATTCTCTCCCACTATAAAAGTAACATTAGGATGGAAACTCAACTCCTCTAAGTCTTTTATTGAAGGTAAATTAAACGGATACTTTGAAAACGAAGGTACTCTCAGTCTATCTAATCTAATACTTCTAATATATTTACTAGCATTACTCATTTCCAACTTTACCACTCCAATTAGATTTTAATTAATCCATGTTGTAATATTTGCACATCGAACCGAATCTCAGAGACTTTTTCCCTAGCAGCGCTTGTTGCCGACGAAGGGGTGTGGTCTTGCCCAAGGTACGCTCTTCTCCTTGCCTGACCATCGCACCTCTGCGTTAGTTTATTGTTATCAGAAGTCCGTAAAAAAATGATAATATTATATCATTTTTATGATATAATATTATCATAATAATATATCTTATAGTGAGGTGAAAATTATGCCGATTATCAGACCGATTTCTGACCTTCGTAATAACTTTAATGACATATCTGAAATATGTCACAGAGAAGCAGAGCCAGTATTCATTACTAAAAATGGTCATGGCGATTTAGTTGTTATGAGTATGGCATTATATGAAAAACAACTGGCACTTATTGATTTATATCAGAAACTTTCAGTTGCCGAAGCTCAGAGCAAATCGTCTGTCCAGAGAGTCCCACATAAGAATTTAATGAATGACTTAAGGGAGAGCATCAATGGAAAAAAGATATAACATTGAATACCTACCAATTGCAGCCCAAGACTTAACCGAAATAATCGACTATATCAAACTCGATGATCCTCAAGCAGCCTTAAATCTACTTAATAATATAGATGAATCAGTCTCTAAACTCAAGTTATTTCCGCAGATGGGCACAGTGCCAAAAGATATAAGGCTACAAAGTCTTGGATATCGCATGTTAATCATAGAAAACTATTTGGTATTCTATATCGTAAAAGATGATATAGTAGAAATTCACCGCATTATATCCGGCAAAAGAAAATACAGTTTCCTTCTATAGTTTTATACTATCAATAACTGGATAACTTCGATGCCTGGCACATATCTCTTTCTCTTACTCCGCTAAATAGAAATACCTTATGCCCCTTGTAGGAATTCAGAAAACCGCTTCAAGGCGTTGATATACGCACTTTTTGATTCTTTTCCTTGTTCTTCTTTTTCTCCGCCAACGTCATACAAAAATACAAAAGCCCCGATATTTGCAGCAAGTCCTGCCCAAGTTGTATTTTCCCATTCGCATATTTTGTTAATGCGTTTTTGGTAATCGTACACGGTTGAGGGGTTTCCGGCGGGCGTTTTGACCGAGTAGCCCCGAGCGATTAAGTATTTTTGAAATTGTTCTTTCATAATGCCCCCTTTATGCAACGCTTTCAAATATTTGTTTTTGTATTTCCATGTAACGCCGCAAGTAAATAATCGTACTATCAGCAGAAACAAATTCCAGCTCTTTTTTCTCACCGAATTCAAAGGTATTTGCTTCCGCAAGATTTTTTGTATAATCGAAAATAAGGTTGAGAAGTGTTTGTAATTGCTCTACTGAGAACTCAATTATAATTTTGTTGCTGTCATAGTTTTTCCTGATGAAGTCTAAATCTGCAATCAAACGATTTATGATATCTAAATCAAGGTTTCCATTGCGTACAGCTTCTAAATACTTACATAAAGAGAAATTGTAATCGTCAATACACTTAGGTATTTCGGGTATTACGCTTTCCTTGTTTCTTTTAGATTTAATAAACTGTATTGTGCCTACTGCCACCGCTGTAACTACTACCACCACGCCTAAGCCAATAGCGAGATATTTATAATTTACCCCTTTTGCTTTTGAAACCTCAGGCAATGAAATATCTTTCAAATGCTCAAAAATTCCTCCCGTAGCGAGATAAACTACACCGCCGTGCCTAATAAGGTCACCGCTTAATAAACCAGCAACGGCTTCTTCTGATATTTCAAATGAAGTTTGTATAACTGCCATTGTTTTTCCTCCTATAAATCGCTTTTGTGCCTGTTGCATTTCTGGAAAGATATGGTCTAGTAGGCGAAACCTTGCAATTTAAACCCCTCACAGAACCGTGCATGAGTCTGTCTAACAATTAGTTATAAAGCCTATAAGAATGCTCTATTGCCAAGTGTTTATGCTGGTTTTATGAATTATCCTCAATATATCCAGGCACATGGATATCACCATATTTTAAGTGCCAGGCACCATAGTTATCCAGTTATTTCTCTATTTTCATATCTGTCCAGCATGTCCTTTATTCCGCTATCTGTCATACATATGCTTCTTCCTATTTCTGTATACGTATAATGCTCTGCTATTGCAGCTTTTGTATATCTCAGTTTGTACTCTGTTAACTTTCTTTTTCTTGATCCTGACTTTATTAGATTATAGTCATCTTCAGATACGCCTGTCTCTTTTAGTATCTCAACCAAATCTTTTCGCTGTTTTACTTCCTTCTTACTTGAACACATAACTATGTATGCCTCATCACCTATTGCATTTATCTTGCTGTAATTCTCTACCTCGCTCTCATTCATAAATTCTATGTATTTTTTTATAGCTTTTGTTTTATTCTTATCCAACATTTCAAGTGCAACCTTCGTTTTTATAAAACTATCTATATCTTTTCTATAAAATATGTCGCTACTCCACTTATACAATTCTGCTTTACTAACCATACCAGCTCTCACTGGGTTTTGATGTATATATCTTATTAATTTCAGCAGATACCTCTCATCCTGAACTCTTATTGCCTTATACCTGCCTTGAAACACATGCCCTACTCTTTTACATTTATAGTTAAAATACTTGCTATATTTATTGTTTATCTGGTGCATTATCTCCTGTAGTTTCTTATCAAAAGTCTGTATTAATATGTGATAATGATTATCCATAAGTACATATCCGTACACCACATAACCCATAATTTTACTGTACTCTTTAAGCTGTTTTATAA
>JBAVGO010000202.1:0-2943 GCA_049684915.1 Lutisporaceae bacterium
CCTCCTTTGTTTTAATGCGGTTGGCGAACCAGTATTAATTCTAACAAAGGAGGTTATCTTTTTCTACTCATAGCTAAAAGCTTTTTTGAACCACGGGCATAGCCCGTGGTATTCTTAAAACAAGAAATAATAAAAGCAGCTCAAGGAGCTGCTTTAGGGCATAGACTTTTTTATAGAGGTTTTGCGTTTCTAAGGTTGAAAATAAAAATTGGAATCATGAAGGGGAAGATAACGCTAAGTATAGTCATAACTGTAGTTTGATCCCCTTTGTACCTCTTATAGAAATTATACATAACAATTGCATAGAGTACGATAAATGCAATGTTTAATATAAGTGCTACTAGAGCCCCGAGGATAGGAACTATCCTTAAAATTGCGTCTGCGACATAAAGTGCCACAGGTGCAAGTGGTAAGACTAGCTCTAAACTAGGAATAGTATAAGTGCTTATTTTTATTTCTTTAAGTATTTTACCGATAATGTATAATTGAAGGATTGGAATAAAGGCAAACCATTCATTTCCTGTGTTCTCTGTTTTTGCTAAATTATAAAGACCGACAGCCATTAATACATACAAAGCAATTGAGATTAAAAAGAATAACAATGAAATAAAACCACCAACTAGAAATAACATTCCTAAACTATCCATAAATATCACCCTTCCTTTTTATAATAAAATAAATATCAATACGCGGATAATTATAGCAGTGATTAACATTAAAAACTACTAATATTTATCCTTAGTAATATTATGAGAGATAACTTGTAAAAATTAATATAAATTAATATAATTACTGTAATTGATAAGTTAATTATTAATAGCTTGATAACAAAAATCCAGCTATTAATTGTAGAGGGGATGAAGCCAGTGGGAGAAAATAAAATCCTAGAGGTTGATTTATGCAAGCCTGTTAGCGATTTTCTTATAGAACAGGGTTTTACAGTGAGAAGTGAGGTTAAGGATTGTGATATAGCTGCCTTTAAGGATGATGAGCTTGTAATAGTGGAGCTTAAGCGAAATCTTAGCGTGGAGCTGCTTGCACAGGGAGTTAAAAGGCAGAAATCTGCTGAGCTGGTATACATTGCAGTTCCAAAGCCTAAAAAACTGATAGGCAATTCTAAATGGAAGGATATAATTCATCTGATTAGAAGGTTGGAGCTGGGTCTTATATTGGTATCCTTCAAGGGTGGCAGGGGCGTTGTAGAGATTGCTGTTCATCCAATACCCTTTGATAGGGATAGAAGCATAAAGGCAAATAAGAAAAAAAGAGAGAGCATAATCAAGGAGGCAAAGAGCAGATATATAGATGCAAACATAGGGGGTAGCACTAGGACTAAGCTGGTTACAGCCTATAAGGAAAATACAATCTTTGTAGCTTGCTGCCTGAACAAGTATGGCGCAATGTCCCCCAAGCGGATAAAGGAATTTGGCACAGACAAAAAACAAACGGATTCTGCACTTAGGGGAAATTTCTATGGTTGGTTTGACAAAGTCAAAAAGGGAGTGTACATAATCAATGATGCTGGTAAGGCTGCATTAGAAGAGCACAAGCAGTTTGCGGAATATTATTATAATAAATTGAAGCAAAATATTGACATAGAGAAGTAATAAAATTATAGGCTAAATGTTTTGTCTTAAAATTGACAGTATGGGGGAAAATAAATATAATTACCCTAAAGCTAATGTATTGGTGTACCAAGACCAGAGGGGCTAAATATGTACTGAAAGATGATTAAAAGGAAAGGTTGTGTTATATATGCAAAAGAAGTCAGTAATCCTTGTTGTAATGGATGGTATTGGTATAAATGAAGATGAATTCGGCAATGCAGTAAAGGCGGCACACAAGCCTACCTTGGATATGCTTATGAATAATTTTCCGTATTCTGTTATAAAGGCTCATGGAACAGCTGTGGGTATGCCAAGCGATGATGATATGGGAAATTCAGAGGTAGGGCACAATGCTCTAGGCTGTGGACAGATTTATAGCCAAGGGGCGAAGCTTGTAAATGAGTCTATAGAAAACGGAAGGATGTATAGTTCAGATATTTGGCATAAGGTTATAGGAAACTGCGTAGACAACAATTCTACTTTGCACTTCCTTGGACTGCTATCAGACGGTAATGTGCATTCAAATATTGAGCATCTTAAGGCCATGATAGTGAAAGCAAAGGAAGAGGGGATAAAGACTGTACGAGTACATGCACTGCTGGACGGACGTGATGTGCTAGCTACTTCGGCGTTGGAATACGTAGATAATCTTGAAAAGCTGCTTAGAAAATTAAATGATGAAGGCTTTGATGCAAGAATTGCCAGTGGCGGCGGAAGAATGAAAATAACAATGGATCGTTATGAAGCAAACTTGGATATGGTTAAACTGGGCTGGGAAACTCATGTCTTAGGACTGGGCAGACAATTTGATAATGCCAGTGAAGCAATTTCAACCTTTAGAAGAGAATATGATGTAATCGATCAGGACCTTCCACCTTTTGTAATAGCAGAAAATGGTGCTCCAATAGGAACTATTGAGGATAAGGATAGTGTTGTATTATTTAATTTTAGAGGTGACCGTGCTATAGAAATCAGCATGGCCTTTGATTATGCCGACTTTGACAAGTTTGACAGAGTGAGGTATCCGAAGGTTGTATACTGTGGAATGCTTCAATATGATGGAGATTTGAATCTACCTAAAAATTATTTAGTATCACCTCCAGAAATAAAAAACACTCTAACTGAGCTTTTAGTTAAGAATAAAATTAGACAATTTGCTATTTCAGAGACACAGAAGTATGGACATATGACATATTTCTGGAATGGTAATAAAAGCTTTAAGCTTGATGAAGCACTGGAGGCTTACGAGGAAGTCCCTTCTGATAGAGTTTCCTTTGACGAAAGACCATGGATGAAGGCGGCTGAGGTTACGGATAAGCTTATAGAAGCTTCGAGG
>JBAVGO010000203.1:0-24657 GCA_049684915.1 Lutisporaceae bacterium
ACTAATAGCATAAATGCCATTCCATTAGAAGCAGCGAATCCACTTGGTCCACTTCCTTTTATAACACCTAATACTTGAAGTATTATACCGACAAGTCCTATTATTGAACCACCAGCAACAAGTCCAGAAGATAAACTTATGCCATTTGCTACTTTAACTTCTTTTTCTTTTTCAGATTTAGAAGTGCTTTCTATAAATAAACGAATTAATGCACCTATTAATATTATAGAAGTTGTAGATATTGGTAAGTAGAATCCTATAGCAACTGTCATTATAGGAAGTTTTAATAAGTATAAAACAACTCCCATAACAGCACCAGCAATTATCATAGACCAAGGTAATTGACCTGACATTATACCAGTAGTTAATGTTGACATTAAATTAGCTTGAGGTAGTGCAAACAGAACATTATCACCAGTCATTGCAAGTTTGCTAGAAAGTAATAATATAACACCGACAACTACTGCAACACCAACTATACTAGCTATAGTGAAGTATTTATCCATTTCTCTTTTGTCCCCACCTATAATAAAAGTAACTTTTTGTGATTGACAGTAACCACCAGCTATAGATATAGCAATAACTATAAATGTACCAAATAAAAGTAAGGATCTGTTGTTTTCAGGATTTTTCCATCCCATTACAACGAATAATAATGTTACAATAACTAAAGCAGCTATAGTCATACCAGATACAGGAAGGTTTGAAGTTCCTATAGTACCAGTTAAACGACCAGAAACTATAACAAATAATAATGATAAGAATAATGATAAAATAGATGCAGTTATTGCCATTAATATATTACCACCAGATATCCAGAAGCCTGAAATAAAAGCTACTATTACACCACCAATTAATATTAAGTTAGCAGAAGATGAATTACCAGAACTATTTGAAGACTTAGCATTAAGAGTTTCTTTTATAGAAGATATTATAGTAGGTATAAGCTTTATAGCACCTATTAAACCACCAGAAAGCATCATACCAGCGCCGATATATTTTACATAACTACCAGCTATATTTTTAACTTGCATAGCGTTTATAGCAACATTAGGATCATTCCATATAGTTACACCGTCTTTTGCAAAAGTAGAGAAGTAACCTATTAAAGGCATAATACCGAAGTTAGCTAATAAAGAACCAGCAAACATAGTTAAAGAAACATCTAAACCAACTATGAATCCTATACCTATTAATAGAGGGTTAACTTCAATTTCAAATTTCCACTTGTAGAAAGATTCGTTTATATAGCTTATAACGTTGTTAGCTACATTTAAGAATGAACCAGTTACAACAGTTATAACACCACTTACTCCGAACCCAATTCCCATATACTTCATTGATTCTCCAGCACCTTCTGAAGCAATAAGTGTTTCAGATATAGCCATTGACTCAGGGTACATTAATTTACCGTGTTCCTCAACTAATAAGTAATTGTAAACAAGAGAAGCTATTCCTATACCGAATAAAACTCCACCTACACCAACAGCAAAACCTTCAAAGAAAGAAATTTTGGAGCCTATTAAAAGAACTGCTGGTAAAACGAATATCATACCACTAGCAACTGATTCTCCACCACTTGACATACCTTGAAGTAAGTTTTTGCCAAGGATACCTTTTTGTTTAGCAAATATAGCTATAAATGCTGAACCTATTATAGAACCAGGTATACCCGCTGCAACTGTAAGCCCTGATTTCATGCCCGAATAGGCAGTAGATGCTGTGAATAATACAGCCAAAATAATACCGATTATTAATACAGCAACATTTCCACCAGATTTAAAACCACTGGAAACGTAAGGAACGTAGTCTTTACCAGCTACGCCACCATATGCATCTTTAGATAATTTATTATCCATAAGCTATACCTCCTTTTGTATTTTATAAGTCATAGCATAGTAATATTTATAACATATATTTTAGATTCTATATTAGAAAACTCATTACACTCATTTTCCCTAAAAAGACAGAATAAATTTGTGAAATTTAATTTTTCTATTTCTAATTTATTACGCACTCCAACTAAGGATATGTGCCAGGTGAAGTATAAATAAATAAATAAGTGCCAGGGAAAGTGCTGATAAACACCACATTAATAAATAGTAATAATAAATAAGTGCTATGGAAGCCTACGAAAAACACTACATTTAAAAAATGAAACTAAATGTTTAAAAATACCAGATTCTAAAATCATTTCTAAGGCACTTTTTTATTAGAGGCAATGATCTAATAATCCCTTACAAATGGAATTTTTGAATATCTCTCGACTTTTTCATAGGCTTCCTATGCACCATAGTTATCCAGTTATTTCTCTATTTTCATATCTATCCAACATATCCTTTATTCCGCTATCTGTCATACTTATGCTTCTTCCTATTTCTGTATACGTATAATGCTCTGCTATTGCAGCTTTTGTATATCTCAGCTTTTACTCTGTTAGCCTTCTTTTCCTGGATCCAGACTTTATTAGATTATAATAGTCATCTTCAGATATGCCTGACTCTTTTAGTATCTCAACCAATTCTTTTCGTTGTTTTACTTCCTTCTTACTTGAACGTATAACTATGTATGCCTCATCACTTATTGCATTTATCTTGCTGTAATTCTCTTCCTCACTCTCATTCATAAATTCTATGTATTTTTCTATATTTTTCTATAATATTATAATATAATATAATAAAAAACCTCCTGATAATATCGTTTCGTTAATCCTATTACCAGAAGGACTGTATTAAATAAATAACTGGATACCTTCGGTGCTTGGCACGTATCCATCTCCAAAATTACCTATGTATTGTAACATTTTGTATTTAAAGCTTGTTATTAAAATTTTCTAATTCTTTCTCTGCATCCTCTATTGTTAAACCATAACGTTCTTGTAGTTTTCCAACCATGATTTTGGTATTCCCTTTTATAACATCGAGGTCATCATTTGTGAGTTTACCCCATTTCTTTTGTACCTCACCTTTTACTTGTTCCCATTTGCCTTCAAAAATATCTTTATTCATAATGTACCTCCTCTTTTTATAGTTATAATAATAATAGGCATTTTCGAAATGTTACACACGTTGAAAGTACAGGATTTGATGTTACTACTACTACTACTTTATATTGAACTCTTCACCTGCATCATATAAAATATAGTGTGTCTTATTTAAATGATTATTTTCATTTCTGCATTTCGTAATTACCTATGTATTGTAACATTGAATCTCAATATTGAAACCACAGTTGTAACAAAACATTCGTCGGCTAAACCATCCTCTTTCCACTAATTAGGTTTACCACCACTACAATTATAGCGACTACGAGAAGGATATGAATTAATCCACCCATAGTATACGAAGTGACCATACCAAGAAGCCATAAAATCCCGAGAATAACAGCAATTGTATATAACATATTTTATCATCCTTTCTTTATTAAACTTGTCCTACAAGTTCACTTATTCTTATTGGCAGAAAATTTGCGGTTTTTAATTTGCAATGCTTCGTTAAGCTAACATCACAAAATCGAAGGGGACAGCGATACATCATATCCTTTATTTGAAATCATATCTATTGCTTCCATTGATTTTAAATCATTTCTTAACTGGTCAATGGAGTATGTTTTCTTATTCCCTTTCGCTGGTAAAGACTCAGTAAATTTTTCAACATCTTTTTCATTGAGACTTTCAATATATTCGATAAACACTGAAAGTACTTCATATTCAGCAATGGAAAATAATACTGCATCGGGTTGGTTATTTTTTAAAATAAATATCTTACCGAGATCTTCTGCCTTTTCCCTGCAAGTTTTATAATTCTTTATCATTTCTGAATTTGAGACAATTGCTCTTGTTGAAATTTTCATTAATTATCACCAGCTTTTTTTGATTTGATTGATTAGATTATCTTTGTGCTTGCAAACCCATTTGATCATATTCAAAATCTTCCAATTTAACGAAAGCGTCCTTAGTGGAACCATTTATAGAGTCAGCAGAGAAGCTTAAATAGGCTTCTCCGATAAAGTAGTCCATATAAAATAAATTGTCCATGCCAAGCTCTGGGCCAAAATCCGGTGGTCCAAGAATATCTTTTATCTCGGAGAAAACCATTCCTACCTTTACTCCTAATACTTCTTGACCTAGTCCCAAAATAACGCTAGCTGCTACTTTATTTTCCAGGGGCTCCGGAGAACAAAATTGAAGAAACCCTTTTTTTTGCTGAAAAAGAATATAGTAGTGCGGTCCGAACAATTCACTATACCCTTCTTCGTCTGGTTTTCCTAGCACCTGCTTTATTTCATAAAAACTTTTGCCTAGAAGATTCATCACGGGATCATCTATCATCATGGATTCATCTATCTTAATATCTACGGTATTAATATCTACGGTAGAAATTCCGGTTGCTTCCACCTCTTGAAGGTAAGAATCTGCAGAACTCTCTCCACGCTGATAACCGAATCCAAATGTCAGTATTGAAATAGATAAGATCATAAAAAGTAACCCTTTAGAAAATTTAAATAAATTCAACTCATTCATCTCCCATCAATTCTTTGTATTCTCAATGATTTCCATAGCATGGGCGGTATTGGTTAGAATACGACCGCATCTATCTTCATAACCCGGGAGAGCCTGGTATTGTTCTTTTGCAACAGCTGCTTTACGCTACTGTTGCAATCTAATCTTATGATACTAAATATCTTTCTAATCATTACCCAAAACGTCCTTGAAAACATTCTGTATATTATAATTGATGTTTCTGGATTCCAACAGTTCGACAAATTGCCAAACCCATTGGCCTCTCAAACATAGTTGTTTTTGACATTATATGAATTTTATTCATTATATACATCATACATTTATAATAATAATTTGTCAATATATTTATATAATAATTATTCTAAATATCATTCTAAATATTATTCTAAATATTATGCTATATATTATACTATATATTTTTGTCATACCCTATTTGTTGCTCTCCAGGATAAACCGCTCCTGAGATAATGCTTCTAAAAAGGAAGTCTCAAAGTCTAATTCACTTGCAGTTATTAAAGTGCAAATAGATACATGAGGCTTTATGTGTCTGAGCTTACAGACTTTCAAAAACAAAAATAACCACCTAATGTGAAATCACTTAGCTGGTTATTTAAAACAATTCTGTTTGAATCTCATATTTGCACAATTCTACTACTATTAAGGAGGTTAGAACAACATCGAAATTATTTTACTTTATATCATTTATTAACTGGTCAATGGAGTATGTTTTCCTATTCTGTTTTCCTATTCCCTTTCACTGGTAAAGACTCAAGAAACTTTTCTATATCTTTTTCGTCAAGACTTTCAAGATACTCGATAAACACTGAAAGTGTTTCATATTCAGTAGTGGAAAATAATACTGCATCCGGTTGGTTATTTTTCAAAACAAATATTTTGCCGAAAATTTCTGCCTTTTCCCTACAAGATTTATAATTCTTAATCATTTCAGAGTTTGAAACAATTGCATCTGCTGAAATTTTCATTTTGTTTATTACCTCCGTCCTTATTTATTTCCATGATGTGGTCTACCATGATAATTGTCAGCCACAACCCCTTAACGCTCTTGAACTCAGTCTTGCTTTTTTCTCTTGCTCCTAGTGATATATTATCACACTCATCTTCATGCTTTTTTTCTATTGGATTATTGGATAATATACAATAAACTAGACAACTAAATTAAGACCATATAAATTAAAAACAATGTAATAGTTGAAGTCCTAAACCTTAAGGTAGCAGAAACCACCTTTATAGTAATAGTATAGTATTTAAAACTGAATTTAGTAAGGTATATCACTTTGAGAGTTTACAAAATTGCAACTAATCAGATTATATTAATTTGTTCAATAACATCAGAATTCATTCAACATTATTCAACATTAGGGTATTTAAGCCCTATAGTATAAATATCATAACACCATAAAAACTATTTAATCAAGTGTTGACAACGACTGTATTGTACCACATATATTAAATAGAAGCAAAAAAAACTTTCCCCTTGTTTCCGACACCATATTTACTATACAGAAAGCTTTAAGTGCCAGGGAAGCCTACGAATATTCTTAAGTATCGACTGCACCTTAAACCATGATTTCTTACCATTGTTGCAAATCGTCTTTCTACTTTGTACCTTTTCTTCATTGCTTCTTTAAATTCTTCGGTTTCTATTCTTTTTAAATCATGCAGCACAGCATCATATCTCCTTGGTACTACTACATAGCGACCACTATATAGTTTACCTTTGGAATTCTTTTTCAGACAGTTATCATTTAATGGACATTTCTCACATACTTTTTTATCAAACTTAAACTTTATAGTCTCTCTTTTGGCTTGCTTATCATAAGTAAGAGCGTAATTTGTAGTAGTTACTTGATTTGGGCAGGTCGCACTTTTTACATCATCGGTTATTTAAAAATCTCGTATCTTGTAAAAGATATTCTCTTTGCTTGATTCTTCATATACATTAATATTGGATATTATATCGTTATCCTTCAAATAGCCTCTATTGAGGGATGTTCCATATACTTTATCTGCTGTTATTTCGTCTGGCTTCAAAGCAAGATCTTTATCGGCTTTTTCTATTAGTTCTACTAACTTCTTTTCATCACCTACATTAAACGGTGTCTGAATGGGGGCAAGTATTATTTCACTATCCTCATCTACTATTATGTGATTTTTATATCCTCTTTTTATATTGCCCACTGACTTATGCACAACTTTTGCATCTGGATCTACAACGCTTACTATTTTATCTTTTTTCCCATTTGTATATTGGTCAATAATATCACATAGTATCCCGAAGGCATCCTTGTATCTTTCATTTACTTGAAGCTCATCATAGGTCTTAAGATATATGTATTCTGCACGTTTCTGTGCTATTTCTAAATACTGTTTAACACTTACCTTTTCACTTTTTTCATATTCAGCATCTATTTCATTATCAAAATCTGATAATTGCTGTTCTGCTAATTTTTCATTAAACTTTTTTATTTCTCTTATTACTTTTCTAAATGCATCACATATGAGTTTTCTGTTAAATGGGTAATTAACATTTGTAGCAACATCTGTTCTATCAATTAGATATCTCTTAGATTTAACAAGGTCATTTTCTATGCACTTTTTAACTATTTCATTAAAGAATTTATCAAAATATTCTTCTCCAAGTCTTTTAATTCTAAAATAGCTAACAGTTGTTTCGTCTGGAACCTCATCATCAATACTAAGACCAAGAAACCAGTGAAATGCTACATCTGAGAGGTTGTATAAGTACTCTAATATGCATATTTTGAGCATCATTGCAGGATCTTTTGAAGCTCTTCCAACACTGCTGTATTTGTCTTTTACCAACTCATAAACAAATGAAAAATCTATTATTGAATCTATTTTAACCAATAAGTGATCTTTAGGAATTAACCTTTCAAAAACATGTTACTGAACATATCAATTTGTGGATTATTTTTACTTAACATTCTTCTAAACCTCCGTGTTTTCAATGTTTTCAATGCCTTTATTATATCAAATCTATCATCAAACATAAAGCATTTATTGGAAAAACAAAGAGAGTTTAACCATTTACTTTGATTAAACCCCCCTACAATTGCATAAATATTTTTTGCAATGTATATTTATTATTATCAAATCATTTTTCGTAGGATTCCCTGGTGTGCCAGTTATTAAGTTATCATATATTATATCTATTCAGCATATCCCTTACTGCTGCAGCTGACATCCCTATATGCTCCCCAATTTCACTCAACGTATAGCAGTTCTCTATTGCTGCTATTGCATATTTAAGCTTATACTCTGTTAACTGTTTTATAAAATAGCCCTTATCAGCATCTTCTTTAAGTATGTATTCCTTGTTATTCCCCCTCTGTATTCTTCTCTCCATGCTCTAGCCATAAAAAAACCCTCCTGATAATATTTTACTTATATATTATCAGAAAGGTCAATTTGCATCAATAACTTAATAACTTCTGCACCTGGCACCTATGGTTTTTCTTCTGTCTTCAATAAGTTCTTGTTTTCTCGTCTGAAGTGCAAAATAACTCTGAGCAAATGCAATTTCTTCTTTTTTCGGATCACCATTTTGTGCTATCAAATAGCAAGCATATCGTGTCAGCATATAATCTTCTATTCCTCTTTTTGCACCGCTACCGAGTTCAACCATTTTCGTGACCTCACGAAAATGATCACCATATTCCACATCAGTGCTCTTGCAAGATTCTATTGCTCTGCCAATAGCTACAACAAAATTCTCCCATCTTGCGTATCCCAAGCATTCTTGCAATTCTCTTGCATACCAAAACTCAATCGCATTTTCTGAATCGATATTTGCTATCTCATCAAATGTTTTATGCAACCTCTCCAAATTTGCGTTAAGCCTACATTTCCTCCTATCGGCTATTCACACTTTGAATAATTTTTATTAGAGCAGTTGAACAACCTCCTTGTCCAACTGCTTTTTACGTTCTTGCCAATCCGGCATTTGTACTGTTAAAAAATTATAAAAATCTGAATTTTGATATGTGTACATCAAATGAATTGTTCATGTAAAATTATATATTGAATACCTCGAATATCTGCTTTTAGCAAATACTCATTAAGCGTTATTTTACCTTTTAGCTTTGTGCAGCTACCCCACAATATTTTCATTTTTTTAATAGATATTACCGGCTTTGGAATCTCATATTCTTCCCAAAAATTTGAGTTGACGAACCATTAATATTTGATAAATTTACCGACATATCCCTAAATACTTTTAAATGGACATTTTTTATTGCTCACTATATAATTTATAAAACTATCATTAACCTTTTATTTGTTCAAACCAGTTTTGTTTCTCTTTAAAATTTGGCAAAATCGTTATAACCCTTATCTAAAATTCTTTACTGTGATTTTTGTGGTTAATGTAGCTCAGTTCATGAGCTACTACATAATCAATAACAGAAAGAGGGCACATAGCAAGACGCCAAGACAGGTTGATTGTATTCTTAGCTCCGCAAGAGCCCCACCGAGTTTGTGCTTAAGATATATTACTGTCAAGGGTGGCGGTCGATGACAATCAGTTTTATGTTTGATGACAATCTTCACTTTTTAACGTTCGTCAGAGCCATTTTTTATAGCCCTGTTTTTTATATCTCACTTTACACTATCGTATTCTTCTTTCCATGCTCTAGCCATAAAAAAACCTTTCTGATAATATTCTTACTTATATATTATCAGAAAGGTCAATTTGCATCAATAACTTAATAACTTCTTCACCTAGCACCTATAGTTTATTCCGCTATAGTTGTTGATCCTAGCCCCACGACTGTTTCTATGTGTATAGTTTATAGTATAAGAATACAAAATTCTTATATATCTCAATAACCGTCCAAACGTCGTGCCTGGCACTTATTCTATGAAAAATGTCTGGTATAATAAGAATATCATCTAGAAAATCGAGTGTTGCTCTGTGGATAACTTACAGAGTTTAATAAGTATCTTTGCCCCAAAGGTTCAATCAATAATTTATCGGAAATGATTGAAAGGTGGTGGTAAATAATGTTACAATGTGTGAGAAACAGTCTAAATTTTTCGTGAAAGGGTGATCATTGACGCTAATATAAAACACACGTGGAATTTAGGTAAATGTAAACAATAAAAAAATAGAAGGAGAAAAAGCCATGTCAAAAGGTGTAGAAATAATCGATGTAGGTGGGGTGAACTGTTATTTGCTCGAAGCAGATGATGGCTTTGTGCTTATAGATACCGGATTTTCCACAAAACGTATGTTTCTTGATGAAGTGTTGAAAAAAGCACTCAATAAGCCCGGAGAAGTACCTAAAAAGTTAAAGCTTGTTATTTTAACTCATGGCGATTCAGATCATGCTGGAAATTGTAAGTTCCTTAGAGAAAATTACGGTGCGAAAATCGCAATGAACTTTGAGGATTTTAAGATGGTTGAAAATGGTGATATGTCGTGGAATCGGAAGTCAAAACCTGATAAAATCTCTTTTACTTTCAGATTAGTCACTCTTGCTTTCGGTAAGAATAGTGTTTTTGACACGTTTAAGCCTGACATTTACTTGCAGGACGGACAAAATCTCGCTGAGTTTGGTTTATCTGCAAAGGTAATTCATCTTCCGGGGCACTCAAAGGGATCTATTGGTGTACTGACAAACGAAGGCGATTTATTTTGCGGTGACTTAATTTACAATTTCGCAGGTTTCAGTTATATCGATAATCTTGAAGACTTTAACGAAAGCATAAATAAACTGAAAAAGTTGGATATCAATATCCTTTACCCTGGTCATGGAAAGCCATTTTCTATAAGTTATTTTAATAAAAAAGTTAACAAGAAATAAGTCGAAAATTATTGACAACAAACAAAAGCTGTTACAATAATTCTATTAGTATACGAATTATGTAACAGAGGTTTTATGGATTTTAAAGAATTGAACCCTTGGATCTTTCAAAAGATTTCAAGGGTTTGTTTTATACCGATATCGGATATTATTAATCTGATGCATTATCTCCTGAAGCTTCTTATCAAAAGTCTGTATTACTAAATGATAGTGGTTATCCATAAGTACATAACCATATACTGTATACCCCATTGTTATGTAATGTTCCTTTAGCAGCTTTATAAAATATCCCTTATCGATGCTTTCTTTAAATATGTATTCCTTGTTATTCCCTCTTGCTATTACGTGATATATACCACCTTTATATTCTTCTCTCCAAGCTCTCGCCATAAAAAACACCCCATATGGTAATTAATATCCTCATTTTACCACATGGAGTATATTACTTCAATAACCTAATAACCTTTGCACCTGGCACATATCCTTATTGTTTTCCCTTTAAACTTTATGTTTTTCATCTCTATTGCTCCCCCACACTACTTTTGAAGAAATATGTATTTCTCTCAATAATTAATATTAATAAACAAAGAATACCAAACACTATGCTCTCGACTATAAATAAATGCAAGCTAAATCTATCCCATAAGAAAATACGAGAGGTTAAATTTATAATAAGGTGCCAAACAGTCATGAGCATTATATTTCCATTTGATTTATTATATACCCAAGACATTAAAATAGACATTTCTATAATAGTGACAGAATATAAAATGAACCCCAAAATACCCCCCGTAAAGTTTAAATGCCAAACACCCCATAGAATTCCAACAATAATACTACTGATAAACGGTGTATACTTTTTTTGTAGGTTACGCAATAAAAAACCTCGCCATCCAATTTCTTCTGCAGCACTACCAATCAGAATAGCAACAAAATTCAATATATAAAACAACATATCTCCTTTCCAAGAGACATAGTCAATTTTATAATAAGTCATGATAAAACTGCTGACAACTATACATACACTCGGAATAGCAATAGCAGGTATCATCCATTTTATAACAGTCTTATTAATAAGGAAATGTTTTTTTATATCGTTAATACTTGTTTTATCCTTTAATATTAGTGATATAAAAACCACCGCAACGGCAGGTGATAATTGTGTGAAAGAAACAGAGTACTTCCCTGCAGATTGAAATACAAAATGTAATGAGAACAGAAGAATGCTAAATATAAATGTAATAATATAATAGGACCTTAAGTAATACTTACGAATTATTTTTTCCATTATAACTCCTCCTCGGCTAAACAATGCTACAATGCTGTAAAGGCATCGGGGAAATCTGTCTATTCTTAAGTGTGTTCGCCGGCGGTGACAACTACAGAACATTGTTTTGTCATGAGGTCGTGGGTGGCGATAGTTACCAAAAAATTTTATTATTGAGATTATCTAGGTTCTTTTGTATTATTTTTTTGAACCCTTTTTTTCATAGGCTACTTTACACTCTATCACATGTTATATATTTTAACTTCATTATATCATAATACGACTTAAACCTATACATTACATGGAAATTGATTGCTAACTAAATCTTAGCAGAGGATTATAAACTTCATTCTATTCCCTAACCAACAAAGCTACCGTCTCCACATGCCCCGTATGCGGAAACATATCCACAGGCTGTACCTCCCCTACCTCATACCCCTTCTCCGCCAAATACTTCAAATCCCTTGCCAAAGTAGCTGGATTACAAGACACATACACCACCCGTGGACACTGCATCTCAACGATTACATCCAATAGCTCCTGTCCACAGCCCTTTCTGGGCGGGTCTACCACTATGACATCTGCCTTGATGCCTTTTTGATACAGCTCAGGTATTACCTTCTCTGATTCACCTAATATGAAATCCACATTGTCCACATTGTTAAGCACAGCATTTTCCTTAGCATTGTCTATGGCTTGAGGTACTATCTCTACTCCGTAAACCTTCTTTGCCTTCTGGCTCAAGAATAAGGATATAGTCCCTATGCCGCAGTATGCGTCAAAGACTGTTTCATTGCCATTTAAAGCTGCATATTCCAAAGCCTTATTGTACAGCACATCAGTTTGCACAGGATTTACCTGAAAGAAAGAATTTGGTGATATCCTAAATTTGAATTGTCCAATATAGTCATATATAGCCGCTTCACCATATATTACAAGGTTCCTATCTCCTAGTATCACATTGCTTTGTCTCTTATTCACATTTAGAACTATGCTCTTTATATCAGGCATACTGTCAATCAAATGCTGGACTAAATAGTCTGTGTTGGGTAGGCTCTCGCCATTTACCACAATACACACCATAACTTCACCAGTTTTAAAGCCCTTGCGAGTCACTATATGTCTTATAAGCCCCTTATGAGCTTCTTCATTGTAAACAGAAACTTTAAATTTCTTTATGTACTCCTTGAAAATCTCAATGATTTTATCATTTATCTCATCTTGTATAACACACTTGTCAGTATCAATAATATCATGGCTTCGGTTGGCATAAAAGCCTATTACTACATCATCAGAAAAGCCCACGGGGAACTGTGCTTTGTTGCGGTATCTCCAGGGCTCTTCCATGCCTATGGCATCATGGACTACAATATTTTTAAAGCCGCCTATTCTTTCCATTACATCCTTGACCATCTGTGTTTTATTTGCAAGCTGTGCCTTATAGTCAAGATGCTGAAGCTGGCAGCCTCCACAGCGTTTCATCAAGCCACAGACTGGGTTCACCCTGCTTTTTGACTGTCTGTCTATGCTTAATAGCTTCCCAAAGGCATAGGTCTTTTGAATTTTTACTATCTTAACGACCACCGTTTCTTCTGGTAAAGCACCTTCTACAAATACCGTGAAGCCTTCTACTCTGCCAACACCCATGGCTTCACTAGTGAGTCCTGTTATCTCTATCGTATATTCTTTGTTCTTCTCTACGGGTATCAATTTTTCCATCAATCTCGCTCCTTAGACTGTCATTCTTCATACTAATCATAATATCATTGAACTGTTTTTTCAACCTATACTGTTCATCTAGTAGTTCATCAACCTTCATATGTAAATCTTCCAGTATTATTTCTGATTTTGAATTAATCAGATAATCATTTTCTGCTCTTAGTCTATCCTTTTGAGATTCCCTGTTTTGGCTCATCATTATAACTGGGGCCTGCAACGATGCTACGCAGGCTAATATAAGATTTAAAAAAACAAAAGGATATGGATCAAAGGGTCTTGCTAACACTAAGGTTGTGTTAATTATTGCCCATATAAAAACCACGACTCCAAAAAAAGCTAGAAAAGACCAACTGCCTGCAAACTTTGCAAGTCTATCAGACATTCTCCCTCCTAAGGTGGAGACCTTGTTCATTTCTGCATTTATATTAAGTGATTTTCTAGCTCTAAGAAGCTCATGTATTCTTTGTTCTCTCTTTTCTTTGTCATCTATTAGTATATCAGTAATACTATCCCTTTCCAAATAAATCACTCCTTAGTTTTTATAGTTTATTATTTTCATTTTGTCCTAATTAATACAAAAAAAGCATAAGGTTAAGCTTTCGCTTAACCTTATGCTTTTTCACAGATTATTCGTATATGAAGGATCCATTTTTTTGGACTAACTTGCCATCTGCATAAATCTCGCCGCCAACTCTTAGCTCCTTAATCATATCCCAATGTACCACAGATTTGTTGTCTCCGCCGGATTCCTCGTAGGCATTTCCTGCCGCTAAGTGTATCGTGCCGCCTATCTTTTCATCAAATAATATATTCTTAATAAATTTTTGTATGCCATAATTTAATCCGATACCAAACTCGCCTATAAATCTTGCACCTTCATCAGAGTCAAGTATCTTGTTTAAGAACTCCTCATTCTTGTCCGCTGTAGCCTTTACTATCTTACCATCCTTAAACTCAAGCCTTATACCATCAACCTGAACCCCATATCTAATTGCTGGGAATTCATAGTATATATGTCCATTTGCCGAATCTGTAATTGGTGCATAGAAAACCTCACCATCTGGAACATTGTTGCTACCACTGCATTTAATGCCTTTTCTGTCTTTAATGCTGAAGGTCAAGTCAGTATCCTTACCAACTATTCTAACCGTTTCAGCCTTGTCAAAAATATTTATGATTTTATCCATCTCTTTATCCATCTGCTGATAGTCTACCAAGGTAGCATCAAACAGCATATCTTCGTATTCTTCCAATGACATATCCGCTTCCTGTGCATAGGAATGTGTTGGAAAGTTTGTCATTACCCATCTTTTTTTCATAATCTCTTTTGATAAAAGACTTGCAACCTTGCTATATCGCATGTTCTTATCAGAATCAACCTTAGAAAGATTCTTAACATTGTCAGGAGCTTCAATTACTACAAAAGCATCTGCTTTCTCATACATAGGCTCAAGAAACTTATTCATGTTTTCAAATTGCTCTTGTGTTCCATTCTCCATGAGAAATTTTGACTGCTCGCTTAGTGTTATTTGAGTAAAGACATTCAAGCCTGCCTTGATAGCTTGCTTGTATACTTCATCTGCCAAGGGCTTTCCGTTGTAGCTGCTTCTTATAACAAGATTCTCCCCTGCTTTAACCTTTAGAGAGTGGTTCAGCAATACTGCTGCAAGTTTTTCATTTCTGATATCCTTCATTTTGTCAATTTCTCCTCTCGCATTCCTTGTACGGAATAATATTAGATGGATATAAAATCAAATAATCAATTAACTACTTTTAATATATCATTTTTACTAAACTTTAGCAACTGTTTAACAAAAAAATACACCCTTAGCGGGTGCAAAATTGAATCAGTTCCCAGTATATTATTATGATTATTGACATATGTATTTAATTTTATACCAAAATTTACTACGTATAATATTTATTTTTAAAATAACATACTATTTCTTCTTAAATCTGTCTTCTTACCGCTATTCGCCTTTATTTGCAGCTTTCATCAGCAAGTTATATAGCTCACTGTTTTTTTTCTTCATGTTCAAAGGCTTTTTTGTCTTATCTGTAAAGGCATGTACTGTTTCGCCTTCAGCCAATAAGGTATTGTCAAGGTCCCTTATAACCTGGTATTGAAAGCTGAGCTTTACTGCTCCCAGCTCCTTTACTTGCGTCCTGATAGTAAGCAAATCATCATATTGAGCCGGTATTCTATACCTACAGTGGGATTCGACTACAGGAAGTATTATTCCTATTTCCTCCATCTGCTTGTAGCTCATGTCAAACCTTCTCAGGAAATCCCCTCTGCCTACTTCAAACCATACATAATAGTTAGAATGATAAACTATGCCCATGGCATCTGTCTCAGCATATCTTACCCTAAGCTTGCTTTCATAGTAGTTCTCTGCCATATACTGCTCCTCACATACTACGTATTAAAGAACCCTTGCAGTTCCTTTATATATCACACCTCTAGCAGTGTCCATTGTAACTGTTTGACCATCTTTGAAAAGTGTTAAAGCGTCCTTAACTCCAACAATAACAGGCTTGCCTAGGGCTATACCCACTATTGCTGCATGAGAGGTTATTCCGCCTTGCTCTACAATGAATGCAGAAGCTTTATTCATTAGAGGCATCGTTTCCTTATCACTGTTTATAAGCACAAGTATATCTCCATCCTGTACCTTATCACTATCCTTGTCTAAATCATTTATTATGGATACTCTACCTGTCACTGATTTAAACCCTACACCTATTCCTTTTGCTACTATATTACCAATTATATGAACCTTTATCAGATTGGTAGTACCAGCCACACCCGCAGGTATTCCGGCTGTTATTACTACCAAGTCTCCGCTGTTTATATAGTTATTTGCAATAGCTTGATTGACAGATTGCTCAATCAAATCATCAGTGCTGTCTGTTTGCTTTATAAGCACTGAATAAACTCCAAAACTTAAGCTAAGCTTTCTTCTTACTCTCTCATCAAAAGTGGCTGCTATAACAGGTGCCTTTGGTCTAAACTTTGATACCATTCTAGGAGTTGAACCTGACTGAGTAGGTGTTATTATAGCCGCTGCCCCAAGCTCATAAGCGGTTGTACAAGAAGCATGGCTGATTGCATTTGCAATTGTAATTTCACCTTTATGGTTCATATCTTTAATATATTTTCCATAGTCTAAGTCTAACTCTGTACGTTCAGCTATAGTAGCCATTGTTTTTACCGCTTCAATAGGGTATCTGCCTGCTGCAGTCTCTCCCGAAAGCATAATTGCATCGGTACCATCAAAAATTGAGTTTGCAATATCCGTAACCTCAGCTCTTGTAGGTCTTGGATTTCTAATCATAGAATCCAACATTTGAGTAGCTGTTATAACAGGCTTGCCTGCTTCATTTGCCTTCTTTATAAGCATCTTCTGAGTGAGAGGAATTTCCTCAGCAGGCAGCTCTACCCCTAGATCTCCTCTTGCTACCATTAAGCCATCAGATACCTTTAGTATCTCATTTATGTTATCTACGCCTTCCTGGTTCTCAATCTTGGATATAATACTTATGTAGCTTCCATTGTTTTCTTCCAGTATCCTTCTTATTTGTATAACATCTGCACCCTTTCTTATGAAGGATGCCGCTACAATATCAATCTCGTTTTGTATGCCAAATTCTAGGTCTGAGATATCTTTTTCTGTAATAGCTGGTAGCTTTGATGTTGCTCCCGGTATATTTACGTTTTTGTTATTTGAAAGGTCTCCTCCGTTTACTACCTCGCATACTACATCTGTATCCGTTTTATCAAGAACTCTAAGCTCAATTAAGCCATCAGCAATAAGTATTCTGGCGCCCTGCATTACCTCTTGCGGCAGCTCCTTATAAGTAATGCTGCATACGTTGCTGTTTCCCATTACTTCTTTAGTAGTTAAAGTAAATCGAGCTCCTGTTATTATTTCAGCTTTTCCATCCTTAAAGCTTCCCAGCCTTACCTCAGGACCCTTAGTATCCAGCATAATTGCTACTGGCTTATTAATCTGCTGTCTTACCCGCTTTATTGTATCTATTCTTTTTTTATGTTCCTCGTGAGTTCCGTGAGAGAAATTAAGCCTTGCTACATTCATTCCTGCATTAATAAGCTGTGTCAGTATTTCTTCACTATCACTGGCTGGTCCTATAGTACATATAATCTTTGTTCTTCTCATAAGTTCATCCCCACCT
Source organism: Lutisporaceae bacterium (assembly GCA_049684915.1). GTDB lineage: Bacteria > Bacillota > Clostridia > Lutisporales > Lutisporaceae > GWB2-37-7. The sequence continues at coordinate 17,552 of JBAVGO010000203.1, forward strand.
TAGGATTTTATTTTACATTCCAAGTATCTAATTTCTGCTCTATAAGCCTCTTGTTTAATCTACAGTATCTTGGAATGCCATTTTCCATTCTTATTTTTACTTCACCCATAATTAATGGTCTTATATAATCAATAGCTTCTTGTTTTATGTTGTTGCCTTCTTCTGTAATCCATTCTCTAGGAATTTTTCTTTCTTGGTTTGCAACATCATCAAGATCTACAAGCTGTGTTGTACACTTGTAATCAGCTGTACTTTCTCTAAACAAACCTATCATTTTGCCTGTATGTCCTTCAATAGCATATCGAACTGCCATTTGACCACATAGGTACGCTTCCTCGTTGTCTGTAAGTGATGCACAATGAGCAGAGCTTCTTTGAATAGTGCTGTAGTTCACTGTCCTTACCTTTTTACATATGTTTTGTGATACATAGGACTCAAGTATTGTAGATACTCCACCTAACTGCACGTGTCCGAAGGCATCCTTTATTTGTAAATCTCTATACATTTCAGATATGTACTGTCCCTGCTCATTCTTAATACCTTCTGATACAGCAATTACTGCATAATTGTATTTCTCCAAAGCATATCTTACATCCTTATCAAACTGCTCTAAGGTAAAGGCAACCTCAGGAAGATATATATAATGAGGTGCATCATCCTTGTACTTCTTTGCTAAGGCGGCCGAAGCAGTTAACCAGCCTGCATTTCTACCCATTAACTCACATATAGTTACGGTATTATAGTTGTATACTCTTGCATCTAGTCCAATTTCCTTTATTGAGGTTGCAATGAACTTTGCAGCACTACCATAACCAGGAGTATGGTCTGTTACAGGCAAATCATTATCTATGGTCTTTGGTACTCCTATTGACTTAAGCTCATAGCCTACCTTTTGTGCATACAGGCTTACCTTATAAGCAGTATCCATAGAGTCATTGCCGCCAATATAAAAGAAATATCTTATATTATGTGCTTTAAACACCTCTATTATCCTTTTGAAATCTCCATCACTTTTTTCTAAGGATTTCAGTTTGTATCTGCAAGAACCTAATGCAGCTGCCGGTGTCACCTTAAGCAGTTCTATCTCTTCTGGTGACTCCTGATTAAAGGAAAAGAATTCTTCATTTAACACTCCTGCAATACCGTTTAGGGCACCGTAAACTTCATTTATTTCACCTGTTTTAAAGGCCTCCTGAATAACCCCACATGCACTGGCATTAATTACAGAAGTTGGTCCTCCTGACTGTGCAACAAGACAATTTCCAGCTAGTTTAGACATCATACTCCCCCTCTATATGTTAATATTATTTTGTTAGCTATAAGTTAGATATATATTATATCCATGTTAAATTATATATAATAATTCATCTATATATTATAGCATTTAAGTTAATTTTAGACTACACTTTTAGGTTTGGAGTATGAGATACAATTTTAATACTGTAGATTGTTAGATAGCAAATCAGCCAAATCATATAAATCTTTTTTAAATATCCGTTTCATGGCTAGAGCCTTATCTATGTCCATATCAAATATTTTGTTTTCTTTTATACCGACAACTCTTCCTGCTTTATTATCAACCAAAAGATCCACCGCCTTAGCTCCCATCCTACTTGCCAACAAACGATCTGCCGCAGTTGCGTTGCCACCTCTTTGGATATATCCTAGTATGGTTGTTCTAACCTCGATATCCACCTTGCTTCTGATTTCTGCCTCAAGCTTAATTCCATCTCCTGCACCCTCTGAAAGCACTATTATACTATGCAGCTTGCCTCTGTTTTTACCCTGTATCAGCTTCTTGCAAATATCATCTATGGAGTATTCAATTTCTGGAACAATAATACTTTCTGCCCCTCCAGCTATACCTGCATATAATGCAATGTCCCCGCAATTTCTTCCCATTACTTCAATTATGCTAGCACGTTCGTGAGAAGTGGAGGTATCTCTTATTTTATTTATAGCATCTAATACATTGTTAACTGCAGTATCAAAACCAATAGTATAGTCAGTATAAGCAAGGTCGTTATCTATTGTTCCGGGTATCCCGATACACGCGATTCCACATTCTGTAAGCTTTTGTGCCCCTGCAAAGGAACCATCCCCTCCAATTATAACTATACCGTCAATATTAAATATTTTAGCAACATTTACAGCCTTTTCAAGTCCCACAAGCGTCATAAACTCTTCACTTCTTGCAGTTTTAAGTATTGTACCGCCTCTTTGAATAATATCAGCCACAGAGCTCATATTCATTTCTTCTATATCCCCTTGAATCAGTCCATTGTAGCCTCTTCGTATGCCGTGAACCTTCAAGCCTTTGTTTATACCTGTTCTAACCACCGCTCTTATAGCGGCATTCATTCCAGGCGCATCTCCCCCACTTGTTAACACTGCAATATTTTTCATATAAGCCTCCTATTCACACAGCAAAGTTTAGTTACTGTTTATTGCGTAGGCTCATTTATGTGCCTTGAAGCGATATTATACAGTAACTTAGCTTTGCTGCGTGATTTCATTTTTTCGTCCCACCCGGACATATTCTGTCCCATTTGCATAAAACAAAAATACTGATAGTATTTATACAAATTTTCTCTAATATCCAAGTTCTATTAAAATGCTATGAGCTTCCTCTACTTCACCCTCGGGAACCAGTATTTCATAGTAGCTGTCTTCTTCATTAGGACTTTTTCCCACAGATTCTATTTTTGTCAATACACCTTCTTGTGAAATAAGGTCGCTGATTTTTTCTGCTAGTTTCTTGTTCTTTGCTAAATATACTACCGCCCACATACTACTACCTCCCAACTGTTTACCTAGTGTTTAACTCTATACTCACATATTTATAAAATCAATAATAAATAACAAAAGTATTATTCCTTTTTTAAATATTGCTATCCTATATGTTTTGCACTAAACAACCTACATTAAATTCAAGTGGAGAATACATCTCACTATTTTATAAATATAAATTGTTTAGTGCTATATATATAATATTATCGGACAGCAATATTAAATATTATAGTAAATTCTAGCTTTACTTATCTTTATTTCTTTACTGCTACGCAATCCTGTCCTAGAAGCTTGCCAAGCTCCTCAATAAGTGAATCCTTGATATCAACCCACATAGTCTTATCTGCAACCATAACCTGAGCTTTACTACTAGTGGTTTTTCTGCTATCATCAACTACATATACTGGCTGCTGACCCTTATAGCGACTCAGTATTTTTTTTATATGCTCCAGTATATCAGGCTGCATTGATGTATTTATCTTCACATAAAGCTTCCCGATATTCTCTTGCACTGCTTCTGCCAAAGGTCGTATCTTTTCACATAAGATTTTAGCTTCCTCATCTTCCCTTTGGCTCACCTTGCCTTCTACCAGCACTATACTGTCTATCTGTATAAACCTTCCGTATTCCTCAAAAGTTCTAGGAAAAACTATCAGCTCAATAGTACCGTATAAATCCTCTAGTTGAACAAATGCCATCATATTATTGTTCTTGGTGCTTTTTTGCTTTATACTAACCACTATTCCACCAATTATCACTCGTTTGTTGTCATAGCTAAAATCTGTCTGAGCTTCTGCGTCATCCTCATCATTTACCTTTATCAGCTCCGCTGTAGTGATACTGGTTTTGTTATGCAATATATCTTTGTACTCAAGCAATGGATGACCACTGATGTATAATCCAAGCATTTCCTTCTCCATAGAGAGCAGTTCATTCTGTGCATATTCCTCAATATTTGGATATATGTTTTGCTCCAAGGTATCTGAGCTTTCTATTGTATCAAAAAGTGAAAGCTGCCCTTCAACGTTTCTTTTTCTTTGATCCTGTACACTATCAAGCAGCTTCTCATAGACCGCCAGCATCTGACTTCTCTTTGCTCTCAGACTATCAAAAGCACCGCATTTTATCAAGCTCTCTACGGTTCGTTTATTTATGGTACTTAAATCAACCTTGTTCAAAAAATCATATAGGCTTTTGAAGCGTCCCTTTTCTTCTCGTCCCCGTATTATAGCAGCAATAGCATTGTTGCCTACATTCTTCACTGCCGCAAGTCCAAATCTGATATTCTTATCATAGACTGTGAACTTTATATAGCTTTCGTTTATATCCGGTGGCAAAATTTCTATATTCAGGTTTTTACTGTGCATAATGTATTCTGCTACCTTGCCACTACTGCCCATAACGCTGGTTATGAGAGCCGCAGTAAACTCCACAGGATAATAATACTTTAACCACGCAGTCTGATAAGCTATTATCGCATACGCAGCAGCATGAGACTTGTTAAAGCCATATTTCGCAAACTCTGCCAGCTCGTCAAATATCTGACTGGCAATGTCTTCGCTAATTCCATTTCTTACACAGCCAGGTACTTTTATCTCACCATTTTCTACTATTCCGTTTATGAAATTTTCTCTTTCCTTCGCCATTACATCAGCCTTTTTCTTGGACATGGCTCTACGAACCAAGTCAGATCTGCCCATGGAATAGCCCCCAAGCTCTCTGAAAACCTGCATTACCTGCTCCTGATATATTACACAGCCATAGGTAACCTGAAGTATGTCCTCAAGCTTCTGGTGAAGGTATTTTATTTTCTCAGGATGATATTTATTCTGTACATATCTTGGAATCTGATCCATTGGTCCCGGTCTGTAAAGTGAAATACCTGCTATAATATCCTCCAGACTACTTGGCTTAAGCTCTTTCATAAATTGAGTCATGCCATTGCTTTCCAACTGGAAAACCCCATAGGTCTCACCCTCGGATATCATTTTATAGACCTTCTGATCATCATAATTAAGATTTTCTATATCAGGCACTTCTTGAGCCTTCGCTCTTATAATATCAAGTGTGTCTCTTATTACTGTCAAGGTTCTTAAGCCTAAGAAGTCCATTTTCAGCAGCCCCAGCTCCTCCAAGGTGCCCATTGGATACTGCGTAGTCACTACATCGTCATTCTTCTGCAAAGGTACATATTCAGTTACATCCTTTTTGGATATAACTACTCCGGCAGCATGAGTGGAAGCATGACGTGGCATTCCTTCTAAGGACTTAGACATATCTAAAAGCTGTTTAACAGTATCCTCTTCATCATAAAGGTTCTTAAGCTCATGGCTTACCTCTAAGGCTCTCTCTATAGTCATACCAATCTCAAAGGGTATCTTCTTCGCAATCATATCTACTTGTGCATAAGGTATGTTCAAAGCCCTTCCTACATCTCTTATGGCACCTCTAGCAGCCATTGTACCAAAGGTTATAATCTGAGCAACTCTTTCCTTGCCATACTTGCTTATTACATAGTCAATGACCTCCTGCCTTCTCTCGTAACAAAAATCTACGTCAAAATCAGGCATACTTATTCTCTCAGGGTTTAGAAAACGCTCAAATATTAGGTTATATTTCATGGGGTCAATATTTGTTATGCCTACACAATAAGCTACCAAGCTTCCGGCACCTGAGCCTCTACCCGGTCCTACCATAATACCGTTTTCTTTAGCAAATCTCACATAATCCCATACTATGAGGTAATAATCTGCATAACCCATCCTTGTGATTACTGACAGCTCATACTCAGCTCTTTCTCTTATTTCCTCAGTAATTTCCTTGTATTTTAAATCCAAGCCTTCAAAGCATAAATACCTTAAATAGCTATCCGAGGTATAGCCCTCTGGCACGTCAAAAGCAGGTAAATGCACCTGTCCAAATACAAAATCCATGTTGCACATGTCTGCTACCATATTTGAGTTTTCTACAGCTTCAGGAATGTATCCAAAAAGCTCGTGCATTTCGTCATAAGACTTAAGATAAAACTCCTCACCCTTAAACTTTAGCCTTACCTCATCCTCTATTGTCTTTCCTGTCTGTATACAAAGCAGTACATCGTGAGCCTTACTATCCTCTCTTTTTACATAGTGCACATCATTGCTGGCAACAAGAGGAATGCCCGTCTCCTTAGAAAGGCGAATCAGCTCTTGATTAACTAGAGCTTGCTCCTTAATACCGTGATCCTGTATCTCAAGATAAAAACTTTTTTCTTCAAATATATCTCGATACCTTAATGCGGCTTCCTTTGCCTTATCATAGTTGCCGTTTAGCAACAAGGAGGGTATCTCTCCAGCAAGGCAAGCAGCTAATGCTACTAAGCCCTTTGAATACTTTCTTAAAGCTTCAATATCCACTCTTGGCTTGTAGTAAAATCCCTCTGTGAAGCCCATTGATACTAATCTTATTAGATTGTTATAGCCCTCTTGGTTTTTGGCAAGCAATACCAAATGATAATTATTACTATCATACTTTGGATCCTTGTCCTTCATTGCCCTAGCTGCTACATATACCTCACAGCCAATTATTGGCTTTATGCCATTGCTTTTTGCTTTTTTATAAAAATCCACTACGCCATACATTACCCCATGGTCAGTGATTGCGATAGCCTTCATTCCTAGTTCCTTGGCTCTCTCAACCAGTTTTCCCACTCTGCCGGCACCATCCAGCAGACTGTATTCAGTATGTACGTGTAAATGTACAAAATCACTCATAGTATCAGCCTTTCAAATTGCAAAAGCACATAATTAATACATATGTGCTTTGCTTTAAATGTATTTAGTTTAATGATAATACAAATTGTCCAATGCTTCAATAGGCTAGTTACATTAGCTTTACGAACCAAAAGCTATAATCTCAATCCACTAATTAGTGGATTTTTGCTCTGATTTGTTCCATCGGTATTTTGGCTTATTAAAATCAATTTGAATATCTCTAAATATGCTTTTTATCAATAACAGCGTAAGTGCATAGAATGTAATAGCTGCAAGCATATATGCAGTCTGTTGATTTTGATAGTTTATAAATGTATAAAACATCTTATTTGCTTCCTCTAAGGACAGATTGCTCGTCTTCAACATACTCATCATTGTATTGCAATCTAAACCCATAATAAATGATGCAGTTGAGCTTACATATACACCAACACCCAAAGCTGCCAAGCACAGGTTCTTATAAAGCTTATCGCTCAACTGCCTTGAAATTAACAGCTTGTGTATCACTGTGGTATAAGTAAAAATAACTATACCTATTATGACAAAAAGCTGAATAGAAATCGA
>JBAVGO010000204.1:0-8351 GCA_049684915.1 Lutisporaceae bacterium
AGTAGCATATTCTCGTACCTTTGCTACAAAAGGATTTGTGATACCGTCATTTGCCAAATCTTCCTCAGATACATTAGCTACATAAATAATAGGCTTTGCACTAAGAAGATTAAAGGATTTTATAAGCTCTTTTTGCTCATCTGTAAGGTCTAGTGTTCTTACAGATTTGCCTGTTTCCAGCACTGCCATTGCACTTTGGATTAATTCTACTTCTGCTGCTATGGCTTTATCAGTCTTGGCAGCTTTATGTGACCTTTGAAGTCTTCTTTCTAAAAGTTCAATATCAGAGAGCATTAACTCCACATTTATTGTTTCTATATCTCTAATCGGGTCTACGCTTCCATCTACGTGTATAATATCTGCATTTTCAAAGCATCTGACTACATGTACTATTGCCTCAACTTCTCTGATGTGAGAAAGAAACTTATTTCCAAGCCCTTCACCTTTACTAGCGCCCTTTACAAGTCCTGCTATGTCATAGAACTCTATTGCAGTAGGGACAATTTTTTTAGATATATATATTTCCGCCAGCTTATCTAGTCTTTCATCTGGCACTGCAACAACCCCTACGTTTGGCTCTATAGTGCAAAAAGGGTAGTTTGCAGATTCTGCACCAGCTTGAGTTATAGCATTAAAAAGTGTGCTTTTTCCTACGTTTGGTAGGCCTACGATTCCAAGTTTCATATTATTTATCCTTTCTATATAAAAAAATATTCTTTTACGAGTTTAATTCATAAGTTTATATTATCACAATGTAAAATTATATTATAGATAGAATATAAGTGCAATGTTTATATTGTAAACTCAAGCTCTAAAAGAACAAAGACCAACTTTCCAGTTGATCCCTGTTCTTGACTTAATCTATTTTTGCCGCGAAGCTTTTACCATATTCAATGCATTTATTGATGCTGTCTTCATCGGGATTCCATAGAGCTTTGATACCATCATCGACTACATCCATTCCTGTCTTCTTAAGCTCCTCAGTAATAAGCTTCACTGATTCACCGCTCCAGCCATAACTTCCAAAAGCTGCTGCTTTTTTATTCTTAAATTCCATGCCCTTTATTAGCTCAAGCATTCCGGCAATTGAGTAAAGATAGCCTTTATTGATAGTTGAAGAACCCACCAATATAGCTTTGGACTTGAATACTTCAGTAACAACATCGTTTTTGTCGGAGCGTGCAGCATTAAACAGTTTCACATTTATATCGTCGTTATGAATTTTTATTCCTTTAGCTATTGCTTCCGCCATTTTTTTTGTGCATTCCCACATAGAATCATAGATTATAGTGACTTGATTTTCCTGATAGTCCTTAGCCCACTCCATGTATTTGTTCACTATTTGGAGAGGATTATCACGCCAGATTATTCCATGACTCGGGCATATCATATTTACTGGTAACCCTAAGCCTAAAATCTCATTTATCTTTTTCTCAACAAACTTACTAAATGGGGTGAGAATATTGGCATAGTATTTAATCGCTTCCTGATAAAGCTCTGCCTCATCTACTAAATCATTGTACAAAAATTCAGAAGCATAATGCTGACCAAAGCCATCGTTGCTAAAAAGAATATTATCCTCTGTCATGTAGGAGAACATGGTATCAGGCCAGTGAAGCATTTTTGCTTCTATAAATATGATGTCTCTTTTTCCTATATTAAGCTTGTCGCCTGTTTTAACAGGTACAAAGTTCCAGTCCTGATGATAATGTCCCTTAAGGGATTTAATACCGTTTGAAGTGCAGTATATTGGGGTATTCGGTATTTCCTTCATAAGCTCAGGAAGTGCACCACTGTGATCTATTTCACCATGATTTACGATTATATAATCAATTTTATTTAAATCAATTTCCTTCTTAAGATCTTCAACGAATTTTTTGCCAAAGGGCATCCAAACTGTATCAATAAGTACTATCTTTTCATCCTTTATCAGATATGAATTGTAACTGGAGCCTCTATGTGTTGAGTATTCATCGCCATGAAACTTTCTAAGCTCCCAGTCTGTAACACCTACCCAGGTAACATTATCATTTATTTTGTAGCTCATAATACTTTCTCCTTTTTAATGTAAATTTTGCAATTTATTGTTTTATAGCTCCACTAACTCAATTATATCATGTATTTCGCATAGACCACATCTTGCTTTGCATTTAAAGTATTATAAATTGCAACTGTTGTGGATAGTATATACTAAATTATCTTTTTTATCTGTGATACAAATCATAAAAATAGCATTATTCTAAAGACAACTGCTATAAAGTAAATGAGCTTTTAAAGAAATATCTTGAGCTTTTATATTACTTTTTCCAGTTTATAATATTTGCTTCTGAAGAAGGAATTCCTTCTAGCTTGCTTTCCTTGCAGGTCATAATAGTTACGATACCAGGTCCATGACCTAGCTTGATGCAGTCACTGTGAATGACGACGCCTATACTTACTGAGCCCTTTAGATATCCTCTGCCAAAGCTGTTATCACAATCTCTAAGCAGTACCAGATCACCAAACCTCAGCTTGTCGATGCCAAGTCTCTTGATTTCCTCAGTATCTGCCGTCATTATATCGTAGTCACCACCGTAAGCTGAGGATGCACCTATGCCAGAACCCATAAGATAAGCTGGTACCTCTGCCGCAACAGGTACTTTCAATTTTCTGAATTCTTCAATAATAGGTATGTTAAGAAATAACTCAGGGTCTATATTCATAACTCTTATATCAGGATAGTCCAAAAGCTGAAGCCCCTGCCCCCAAGATTTTATAAGTATTTTATCGTCTACTGACATTTTTTCCAGAGCTTCTTCTTCAAAATATATTATTACATGAGCCACACCTGAATGCATACCGGTTACATAGCCTAATGCACCTTTTGCATCTCCTGTTACTACTTTTGCGGTGTTTCCTATGCATGACATAGCTATAAGGGCGTTTTTTTCCTGAGCCTCTTCATTTCTGATCGTTACTCCCGGTTCTACATGGTCTCCTGCCCAGCCAAATACAGGATCTCCCAGCTTTACGTTATAGGTTATTCCTCCTGTTGCTGGAAGAACCATTGGTTCACCATTATTACTTATTCTATATGGGGAAGTAGTGTAGGATGGATGATGTATCTTTCCTTGTACTGAAAGCTTCACAGTTTTTTCAATATTTGTTTTTAACATAATAATTCAACTCCCAAGTTTATATATATCTAATTTAATAATAATCTAATGGAAGAACTTTTTCAATATAATAATTGATATATCAACATTAATAAGAATGTTAAGAACGAAATATATAATATAAAGCTTATCCATATAACGAGTAAAATATTTACTTAGTATTGGTCTTCTGTTAGTATCAAAACAGAGTGGATATAATAATTGATAGACATTACGATGAAACAGAGGTGAAAATAATTGATGAACAAAAGATTTATACTATTTATGATTATAATAGTGGTTTTTAACCTATTTACAGGCTGCACTAAAGGGAAAACAGATGAACTTCCTGGCAAAATTATTCCTCTGCCTACAGTTCCAGAAAAGGATCCTATAGAAGAGCAAATAAAGCTTATGAGCTTGGATGAGAAGCTTGGTCAAATGGTATTAGTAGGGCTTAATGGTTATGTAGTGGATAATGATGCAAGGCAAATGATTGAGAGCTATCATGTAGGCGGATTTATCTTGTATGGCAGTAATGTAGAAAGTCAAGAGCAGCTGCTTGCCCTGACTAATTCTTTAAAAAGCATTAATGCAGCTAGTAAGCTTCCTCTTCTTATCTCTGTTGATGAAGAGGGGGGAAGGATTAGCAGAATGCCTAAAGAATTAAAAAATATTCCCACTAATAAGGAGATAGGTAAATTAAACAACCAGGAATTTTCATATAAGATTGGAGAACTTCTAGCAGAGGAGATAAAGGCTTTTGGGTTCAATATGAATTTTGCACCCGTGTTGGATATCAACAGTAATCCCAAGAATCCTGTAATAGGAGATAGAGCCTTTGGATCTGATGAAAAGGTTGTAAGTGATCTGGGAGTGCAAACTATGAAAGGAATAGAAGCGTCGGGAGTAATCCCAGTAGTGAAGCATTTTCCAGGACATGGAGATACCTCAGTTGATTCCCATGTGGGCTTGCCCTCTGTAGATAATGATTTGGAAAGGCTTAAGAGCTTTGAACTTATTCCTTTTGTTAATGCCATAGAAAATGGAGCAGATGTAGTAATGGCAGCACATATTCTCATGCTTAAAATTGATGGGGAGAACCCGGCCACTATGTCAAAAACTATAATTACAGATATTCTAAGAGAACAAATGAATTTTGATGGTGTAGTTATTACAGATGATATGACAATGGGAGCAATTGTAGAAAACTATGAAATTGGAGCTGCTTCGGTGAAATCTGTAGAAGCAGGCAGTGATATTATATTAGTAGCTCATGGTCATGACAATGCACTTGCTGTACTAAAAAAAATGAAAGAAGCTGTAGAACAAGGACTGGTTTCGGAAGAGCGAATAAATCAAAGTGTATATAGAATATTGAAGCTTAAACAAAAATATAATTTGAAGGATGAAGAAATTCAGCCAGTAAATATTGATAAACTGAATAGCAGAATTGTCAACGTACTTGACAGTTATTTGAAGTAATAAACCAGTAGATCAACGAGTGAGTTGGTCTATAGTTTTTTAAAAAAATAATTCTCAAAAGCTATTGACCTTGACGTAGCGTAAAGGTGTATATTTATCTTGTGAGGAGGTGAGCGTATGGAGTATACAGTGCAAAAGCTAGGCATCCTAGCAGGTATCAGTACCAGAACACTTAGGTATTATGATGAAATTGGAATTCTTAAGCCGGCAAGAATTAATTCATCAGGATATCGGATTTACGGTCAAGCGGAGGTTGGCAGGCTGCAGCAAATACTTTTTTACAGAGAATTAGGTGTGAGCTTGGACAGTATAAAGGATATAGTGTCAGCACCTTCCTTTGATGGAGCTAATGCACTTAGAGAACATCGTGAAAGACTCCTTGAGAAAAGAACACAAATAGATATATTAATTGCTAATGTTGATAAAACAATAGCTGTTACAGAAGGGAGAATTAAAATGGCAGATAAAGAAAGGTTTGAAGGCTTTAAGCAAAAGATGATAGATGACAATGAGAAGAAGTATGGTAAGGAGATAAGAGAAAAGTATGGCAAGGATACAGTTGAAAAGTCAAATGCAAAGGTAATGAATATGACCCAGGAAGAGTATGATAGAGCTACTAACTTGGCTAGTCAAATAACTGAGACCTTGGCTAAAGCTTTTACAACAGGAGATCCAGCTAGTGAATTGGCTCAAAAAGCAGCTGATTTGCACAAGCAGTGGCTAACATTATATTGGGATCAATACAGCAAGGAAGCCCATGCCGGTATTGCTCAAATGTATGTTGATGATCCAAGATTTACAGCATATTATGATGAAAAGCAGCCGGGTACAGCTGAGTTCTTAAGAGATGCAATTCTCATTTACACAGGCATTTGAGGATGTTTCAAGATTTGTGTAACCCTCCTGCTAATATCATTAACGCAATATTAGCAGGAGGGTTTCTCTTGGTCAATAACTGGAAAAATTTGGTAGATAGAACATATCTATTTGTTATTATTATTTAGATATTTTACCATTATTTCAATTTTTATTATATGTTTTTCAGTGGGTTCTCCTGTCTCCTTCGTCCATCAAACTGTGTGTTTTACAGTTTAAGCATCCCCATTACCCTTTTTGTAGCTAATACCTTAACCTTACTTTGTGTATCTTTTGAATTATTAACATTAAACGCTTGAAAAATTTGAGTTATGTTCATTTTTATCAAAGCTGACATTTCTGCAGTGAAATCAATAAAATCGCCACTCTTATTTACAACTGCAACACCAATCAAAGCAAACACGTCCTCAATAAAATACCATTCTCCTGCTTGACTTAATTCACACCAAAAATCTCCCCTGTCTTTAACAAAACGAATATCTACTTGATTATTCGAGTTAAGAATAGCAAAAACATTACCAAAGTTTTTCTCATTGTACTCTATTCGATTGACACGAAAAGTACCGTCACTTGTTAATACTTTAAGAGAATTCAAAATCATATCTTCAACATTCATTGTTTAACCTCCTTACTTCACGAGTTTAGTGCCATCACTACTCAGTTTATAACCTTGTGATATCAGATACTCAATTTCTTTTTGCAGATAACTACCAGAGTGAATCTTATCGATTGGAGTTGCTAAATTAAACTCTGAACCCTTTGCAATAGCACGGTCTAAGAACTTTTGATTTGCTGCCCATTGTTCTGTTGGAGTCATCTTATTCCATATGTTGCCAGGAACAGAAAATGGCTTTGTTCCAAGCTTATTGGACATGTCAACATACTCTGGATAGTGACCAATAACCTTTTGAGGTATTTCAGTACTAGTTGCTCCCTCAACAACCTCTCCTGCTTTGTTTACATATTTTATTCCCCCACTTATACCTTTGATCATCTGACTTAAAAATGCACCACCAAGTTCAGCAGTTGCAAAGTCCCCATACAAATTGGCATATTCAGGCGACATTCCTGTTGATAAAGCTAGATTTGTTTGTTCTTCTGAATATATACTTAAGCGATACTTAATATCTCGAACATAGAATTTCGCAAAAGTAACTAGTTTATCTACTGGGTTTGTTTCATTTTTAAAGTCATCTGCCAGAGACTTTAACTCTATAAAGTCTTTATTACCCGTACTTGTATCCTTATTAATAGCTGTCTTTAGCAATGGAGCTAATATACCATTTTTGAAATCGTTATTATCATTTCTTGATACTATCTTTTCCGTACTACTAATAGACCTTGAACTAGAAGTAGTTTTCGAGTAAGCATCTTTAGGCTCATAGTAGCTGTTAACTTGTGAAATAGGTATATCATATTGCTTCAATACTGCTTTGTTCTCTTGATACCACTCCGAAGGAGTAAATGCTCTAAAATCAAAACCATTTGTAACTGTAGTTGTCATATCTGTCCTAATGGAAACTGTAGTCGAAATTACTCCAGCATAAGCTGTATGTCGCTGTCTAGTCACTTCATACTTTTCGTAATATTTATCAGTTCTAGTCCAATCTGTTCTCCATCCATCTGATAGCTTAATTGAAGTATCATAATCGATATCGGGCGTATCATCACTCCATGAACCAATTTTACGTTCATCCTCAGTAGTCCATCTATCTCTATCAAGCCTTCTGATTTCATTAGCAGCTTCATGTATATTTTCTCTCTCATCTTCATCTTCAGTAGCATAATATAAATCTGTTAAATATCTAATATCCGCTTGTGCTGCTGAAGATAAGCCACTATCCCCATCTTCCCAATACCCCAATGGATCCCATCTATTTATAGGGTTATTCCCAACATAAGCATATCTGTTCTGGGTATATGGTGTCAATATATCTCCAGTATATGGATCTGCTGTGGTGAAACGTCCGTTTTGTGCTCCGTACCAACGTGCATTCATATCTATAAGGTTTGCTTTTGCATCATATCTCTTGCCTGCAAAGCCATTTGTATTATATGGTGCAGTTATTCCTGTAAATAATCCTCCAAAAGCATCATAGCGATATTGCTCTATGCTGTCTCCATGTCGGTCTGTTAGCTCTGTTACATTTCTCATTCCATCATAGCTGTAGTACATAAGTCCACCATCTGTTTTTAGTGATGGCTCTCTGCCTGGTATTACTAGTCCATGATTTCCAAAGGTTTTCTTGCTTACTACTCTGTCATTTGCCATGTAGTATTGACTTAGTGGACTACCGTTTCCTGTATATTCATTAGTTATTGCATTTGTGAAGCCGTCATACAGGTAAGTAGTAGTATCAGCTTTTAGCTTTAGGGGATTTACCTTTTCCTTTTTGTTGCTGTTACCATTACTGTTATTGTTCTTTTCTTTGTTCTGTCCTGGTGCATATTCTGATTTGCCTGGTGCATCGTCAGCTTCTTTGTTCCAGTAGGCTTCTTCTCTTGATACCTTACGTCCAAATGCATCATAGCCATACTTTACATAGGTGCCATCAGGATATTTCACTTCTGTCAGCTTGTTTGCTGCATTGTAAATATACTCTACTGTGTCCTCTCCTGCTTGTACCCCTGTCATATTACCGTTGGCATCATAGCTGTAGCTGTCATTTCCATCAGAGAGTAGCCTATCAGCTGCATCATATTCATAATCCAATGCTTCATTGTCAGTTACATAATTTATTCTATTGCCATTGGCATCATATTTGTATGTTGCTTTTGAGGTTGGGTCTAATAGATAATCAGGTTTTTCTTCATAGGTAATATATCCAAGCTCAAAATCCTCGTCTGTTATCTCCA